>CADBNO010000230.1 GCA_902796105.1 uncultured Lachnospiraceae bacterium
CAGATATCCCAGTACGTAAAACACCATAAACCAGCCGAATCCCCGGTAGAACAACTCTCCTTTATCCAACTTATCCAACTGCTTCGCGGTCAGCTTACAGCCCGTCCATGCCGCCGCTGCAGCCCCCAAAGCCACCAGCCCCAGATATTTCAGATCCGACAAAAGCAAAAGCATGTCCGCCCCGAACCGAGAAAGCCGCGTATCCATTCCCACGGCATGACTCTCATCTCCGGACCAGATATAATACACATATTGGAAAAACTGCCCGGGATCGCCCCGCATAAAATACAGCAGGTATCCCCCTCCGCAAACCGCGCAAACAGCAGTAAAGATCAAAATATCTCTCCCTTTGTGCTCAGAATAGCGCCACAGGCAGAGCACACAACCGATCCACAAAAGCACACAGCTCGGATAAGCCAACACCTGCAGGCACAACGATATAGCAGCTGCGATCAACCAGAAAATGCTTCTGTTTTTTTGCTGTTCCTCCAAAAAACAGACCAGACTGCACATCACAAGCAAGCCGAACCAGATCTGGAGATTTGCAAAATCCGGCAGCACCACATCCTTCGGGTACGCGTTCAACGCAATAAGAAGCGCAGCGAATGCCGCCCAACGGCTGCTGTACTTTTGCAGAACGCGCCAAACGCTAAATGCCACCGCCGTCTTGCAGATAATACCTATCGCATTGGCATAAACCATGATCCCCGTAGTGCTTCCTGTCACCTGCAGAAAGATCCACTCAAAAAAAGCCAGGAAAAAAGCGGACGTCTGATGCGCTTCCCACATTTCGGAAAACATCCGGTCTCCCCGTACGATCCGGTAAGCCATCGCCACTTGATATTCCGCATCCACCTGACAACTGGTAAAAATATTTTTTATATTGATCAAAAAGGAACCCAGCACAAGCGCTGCCGCCAATATGCCGAGCATGATACGCCGCCGATCTCTGGTCATGTTCTGCTCTCTGCCCCAATATCTATTTCAAAGTATGGCTAAAATAAATTTACTTTCTAAATCTATCATTTTTTTGGAGGTAAGTCAAATTTTTCCATCGCCGCATTTTCACCTTGAAAAAGTCCCACTTTATGGTATAATTTTATGCGTGCGTTTGCACACCGGATTGGGACACCCCAGTCAGATGAATCAGAGGATCAGATAAAGATCAAACAAGGATCAAATAAGAAGCATTTTAACCAGCAAGAAACAATAAAGGAGTTTCACATGATCAGTGCAAATAATGTAACCTTACGTATCGGCAAAAAAGCCCTCTTCGAGGATGTGAACATCAAGTTCACAGAGGGCAACTGCTACGGATTGATCGGTGCCAACGGTGCCGGCAAATCCACGTTCCTAAAAATACTCTCCGGCAAGTTGGAGACGACCAAAGGCGATGTGACCATCACGCCCGGTCAGCGTCTCTCCGTACTGGAGCAGGATCACTTCAAATACGATGACTGTGTGGTTATGGACACTGTCATCATGGGAAATGAGCGCCTCTACCAGATCATGAAGGAAAAGGATGCAATTTATGCCAAGGAGGATTTCTCCGATGAGGACGGCATCCGCGCCAGCGAGCTGGAGGCGGAATTCGCCGAGATGGACGGCTGGGAGGCGGAATCCAACGCTGCCATGCTGTTAAACGGTCTGGGCATTGATACCGAGTATCATTATGCTTTGATGAAGGATCTGGAGAGCCCGATCAAGGTCAAAGTGCTGCTCGCAAAGGCGCTTTTCGGCAACCCCGACATCCTGCTGCTCGACGAGCCGACCAACCACCTCGACCTGGACGCCATCGCATGGTTGGAGGAATTCCTGATCAACTTTGAAAATACGGTGATCGTGGTCAGCCACGACCGCTACTTCTTAAATAAAGTCTGCACCTACACCGCAGATATCGATTATGGCAAGATCCAGCTCTATGCCGGAAACTATGACTTCTGGTATGAGTCCAGCCAGCTGCTGATCAAGCAGATGAAGGAAGCCAACAAGAAAAAAGAGGAAAAGATCAAGGAGCTGCAGGAATTCATCTCCCGCTTCTCCGCCAACGCTTCCAAGTCCAAGCAGGCCACTTCCAGAAAGCGTGCTCTGGAAAAGATCGAGCTGGATGAGATCAAGCCCTCCTCCCGGAAATATCCCTATATTGATTTCAGGCCGGATCGCGAGATCGGCAACGAAGTGCTTACCGTGGAGCATCTCAGTAAGACTATCAACGGGGAAAAGGTGCTGGATGACATTTCTTTTGTCATGGGACATGATGACAAGATTGCCTTCGTGGGCAGCAATGAAATCGCGAAAACGACTCTGTTCCAGATCCTGATGGGCGAACTGGAACCCGATGAAGGCAGCTTCAAATGGGGTGTGACCACATCTCAGGCTTACTTCCCCAAGGACAGCACGGCGGAATTTGACAATGATCTGACCATCGTGGACTGGCTCACCGGTTACTCTCCGGTCAAGGACGTGACCTACGTGCGAGGATTCTTAGGTCGTATGCTCTTTGCAGGCGAAGATGGTGTCAAGAAGGTAAAAGTCCTGTCCGGAGGTGAGAAGGTACGCTG
>CADBNO010000231.1 GCA_902796105.1 uncultured Lachnospiraceae bacterium
CTGGTGGTGGGCGCACACATGATAGCAAACTGATGGATCTTGGTCATCTGCCTGATGATATCCGCCGGTCCGCAGGCATACCCTAATCTCCAGCCGGTCATGGCATATGCTTTGGAAAATCCGTTGATCACCAGAGTGCGCTCTGCCATCCCGGGCAGGCTGGCGATCGACACATGTTTCTCTTTATAAGAAAGTTCTGCGTAAATTTCATCGGACATGACGAAGATATCATGCTTGATAATAACCTCCGCGATCGCCTCCAGATCACTCTTTTCCATGATGGCGCCGGTGGGATTGTTGGGATAAGGCAGCACCAGAATCTTCGTCTTATCGGTGATGGCGGCCTCCAGTTCCTCCGCCGTCAGCCGGAATTCATTTTCCGCCTTCAAATTGATGACCACCGGCTTCGCTCCTGCCAGGATCGCGCATGGCTCATAAGACACATAGCTGGGCTGCGGGATCAATACCTCTTCACCTACACCCGGATTGATCATTGCGCGAAGTCCCATATCGATCGCCTCGGAACCACCCACGGTGATGAGCACCTGGCTCAAGGGATCATATGTAATATGATATTTACGCTTCATATAAGCGCAGATCTCCTGTCTGAGCTCCTTCAGACCGGCATTGGATGTATAGAAGGTACGCCCCTTTTCCAAAGAATAGATACCCTCATCCCGGATGTGCCACGGCGTGTCAAAATCCGGCTCGCCCACGCCCAGAGAGATGGCGTCCTTCATCTCGCTCACAATATCAAAAAATTTCCGGATGCCCGAAGGCTTCAGCTCTACAACCTGGTCAGATAAAAAGTTTCTCATGGCGTGATCATCTCTCTTTCATCCTCGGATTTCTGGCTGAAGATCGTGCCGTGATCCTTGTATTTTTTCAAAATAAAATGCGTTGCCGTGGAAAGCACCTGCTCTAACGGTGCCAGCTTATCGGACACAAAGGAAGAAACCTCCCGCAACGTCTTTCCCTCGAGAATGACCATCAGGTCAAATCCACCGGAAATCAGATACACACTGCGAACCTCCGGATATCTGTAAATCCGCTCCGCCACATTATCAAAGCCCTGACCTCTCTGGGGCGTCACACGCACCTCGATCAACGCAGTCACCTTATCCAAAGAAGTCTTCTCCCAGTTGATCAGCGTGTGATAACCGCAGATCACACCTTCCTCCTCCAGCGCCTGCAGCTCATTCACAACATCTATCTCTTCCACACCCAGGATCACAGCCAGCTCTTTTAAGTCGATCCGACTGTTCTTTTCGATAATTGCCAGCAACTCTTCTCTCATTCTTATTCTCCTCCTGATACTATATTTATTGCGGTTTGTTATTACTGTTTTTCAGTTTCATCTGCTAAAACCGAATTGTATATATGCCGTCCACATGCGGTCTGTCCAGATACCTGACCTCATCCTCGTTCCGTATGATCCGATCGTTTCCGTCCGTCGTTCTGCCTACGATGACCGCCGGGATCCCGGCTTCCTCAAGCGCTGAAACCAGCGCTGCACCGTCCTTCGCCGTCATTAACAGGCTTCCGCCGGATAACAGTTCATACGGATTCACATTCAGATGATTACAGATTTCCACCGTCTCCTGCCGGATCGGCAGCTTCTTCAGATCAATATTCAGTCCAACGCCCGCGCCCTCCGCAAGCTCCCATAGTCCGGCAAAGATGCCTCCCTCCGAGAGATTGTGCATTGCGCACACGCCGGACTTAAGCGCGACTGCAGCCTCCGGTACCGTAGATAAATATCGCCGAAAGGCCGCCGCTTCCTCCGACAGCCACGAGGGATAGCGTTTGGAAATACTCTCTCTGTGTCGATCTGCCAGAATTGCTGTTCCTTCCAGCCCGATCCATTTACTGATCACTACATCCTGCTCCGGCTTCGCCGCCCGCACCGTATGCCACTTCGCATCCGTTCCGGTCTCTGCCGATCCGCAGGATGCGTTATCATCTACCGCTCCATAAGCCGTGACCGTCACATAATTTTCCCGCACCACCGGCGTAACCTGTGCGTCCGCCTGTACGATCTGCAATTGATCCATACCGCAGAAAACTTCAGCTGCCGCCATCAGATTCTTCAGCTGCTCCTCCTCTGCGTCTTCAGCCAGCAATACATTTATACCGACCGCCACAGGGACGGCTCCTCTGGCCGCCAGGATGTTCACATTCTTCTGCAGGATCGCTTCCACAGGAAAAACCGAAAGTGCGCCCCCCTGCGTACAGGTAACCATGCCATGCGAAAAAATGGCGCAATCCTCCCCGGGACCCGCACCATTTATCACTTCCTGCCGCTTTGTCTTTATTTGTCGCAGGATAGAACGCTTTAAAATATTTTCGGTCACTTTTCCTGTCTTCATGAATAACTCCCATTCACCCGACCGGTTTCTCAGTCATCATCATCGTCATCATCCTCTTCAGGCACTACCTGAGGTGACGGCGCTGTCAACCCGCCGATCACAGCCCTCACATGATCGATACTGCCCGTTCCGATCGCCGCCATGATCTCATTATAGGCGTTTGGATCATCTGTCGCAACACCTACCGTAGCGCTTCTCGGAGACATCTTGTAATTACTGCTGTTGACCATTTCCCGGCTGACTTCTTTTCCGTTTTCCTTCACGATTTTCCACAGCTGCGCGTTATATCCCGTATGTGCGCCGGATGTCACGATATAACCGATAGGCCTACCTGCATCCGCATAAATATTATCCGTTGTGGGATTGATCTCTTTGATCACTTTGCTTTCATACGTCACGGAATGACCGGCGTCTCTGGTCTCCACCCCATATATATTAAAGGTAACCTTCTTACCCTCTGTATAGCCTTCTATATAAATCGGATATTTCAGATTATTCACAAACCGAAAATCCTTGCCGGCACTCTCCGCGATCGCCGCATCTGCCGACGGATCCACGTAGGTCACGATCATGGAATGGTTATGCCTCTCTGTAACCTCCAATTCCGCCTCCAATACCGCATTGTACAGTGTTGTGGAAACCTGACAGATACCTCCGCCCAGACTGTCCACCACTTTTCCGTTCATATAGGAACCGGCCATATAGTACCCGTTTGCCTTTGAAAACGGTGCTACTGTATTATAGGTAGAAAACTCATCCCCGGGGTAAAGCAGGGTTCCGTTGATCAGATTACATCCGTTTTCTACATTTTTACACCGGGAAGAACTGGACGTGCTGTAGGATGTCGTAAAAGACCCCAATACATCCGTAAGCTGCGCCAACTCCTCCACGCTGCCCTGCGGTTTCTGTATCGCCACCGCCAACGAGATCGTGCAAGGTCTGGTATCCCAATCTCCTGTCAGCGTTTCATATATTTTATCAATGGAAGCTTCCACATCCAATGTACGGCCTTCCTGCCCGTCTATATATTCGAACTCGCCCGCAGCGTTTTTTCTCATGGAAACATTCACAGCCTTCTGGTCATATTTCATGCACTTTTGGACCAGAATATCGTTGATCGCTTCCACATCAAAATCCAGCGCAATATCATAAACATAAGGTTCGTGCTCCAGATCCTTGATCTGCTTGTATCGCTCGATGACGTTTCCCCTGCTGCCAAAATCCAACGCATCCTCTATAATGTCTCTGTTGGCCCAGGATATGCCCAGCTCACCGGCAGTTACTTTCACCGTTTCACCGCCCACATCCAAAGTGATCTCCACATTGCGCAGGCCGTTTACATACTGCTCTACTGCCGCCTGTGCCTCCGCCGCATTTTTACCGGACAGATCCACATTTTCCGCATAAATGCCGGACTTAATGATGTCGCCTGATCCCGCTGCCCTGACCGGAACACCGCAACACAAGGACAAGGCAAGCAAACCTATTGCAGCCCCCACTGTCCTTTTCCTGTTTTTCATAATACTCACTCCTCAAATCA
>CADBNO010000232.1 GCA_902796105.1 uncultured Lachnospiraceae bacterium
ATTCCTCCCGGGCTGAATATCCCCTGTTTTGCTCTCTCCTGCCATCTCTCCCGGATCCGCTTCATCGTTCCTACCTCACTTCTCTCTTTGCCTGACCGGATACCTGCCGAAGCATTACTCTACAGTCACCTAAGACGATACATCATTTTTTGTCCGGTTTCAATGTTTTTGTTATTGTACACGGCACCTTTTTTTGCTATAATATAAGACACAGCTCTGTTGTTGAATTTGCCTGTACAGGCAGGATTTTTGTATTTTCGGCAATTATAGATCATGCCATAGATTATCATGTTGCGCGGCACGGACGCCGCGGCATACGTTTTCATCACGGAGGATGATATATGGAACAGCTTAATTACTCGCCGATTGGCGATATTCTCACAACGATCATAACCTGTATTTTGCTGACACAGATCACGGCGGGTCACACGAAGCGCAATTCCGGTTACCCGTATTTCCTGCAGATGATCCTGTTTACTTATGTAGCTGCAGCTGCAAGCGTGACTCATTACGCGATCCTGCTGAACAGTACCGGCGAGATTCCTCCGGTCGTTCATCTGCTCGGTGTCCTGCACTATGTTTCGCTCATTATCCTGCAGGCCCTGAATATTCTCTATCTGGCCAAACTGGCAGCAATGCCCAGGTCGCAGATGATCGTTGTCCGGTCCGTCTGCCATGTTGGTCTGCTCCTGTTTACGCTGTTGGAACTGACCTCGGATTTTCTCTCTCTTGTGATCCCCGGTCTGTCCGGCTTTAAGCGGATCCCGGTGACCGCGATCTCTTTTATACCGTTCATCGCGCTGGTGCTTTGGATCCTGTATACCTACCGGTCCCGCATTGTGCGACTGGTATACACAAGGCTGGCGATCACCTATCTGTTCTGTGCGATCGTTCTGGGCGTACAGGGCAGTCACGGTCAGACCTCCTTCACCACAGCGATATACCTGCTGCCGATCCTGCAGCTGATCCACTTTATGCACCCGACGCCTTTTGACGCCAATTCCGGTACCTTTGACGAATCGGCCTTCAAGGCCATGATCGCTGCAAGCTATAAGAAGCGGGAAAAGCTTTTTCTCGCCTGCCTTCGTTTATATGATTATGAAGATATCCTGACCCTTTCCGATTCCATGCGCTACGATATCCATCATTTCTACTCCGATATCGTGCGGCACGGAGAATTATTCAAGCTTCCTCAGGGTCGACTGATCCTGGTATTCCGGGAAAAATACAACAAGGATCCCGATCAGGTAATGTCACGCCTTACCGAAAGCTTTTCCTCGCTGTACGAGCATTATCACGCCGGATTTCAGGCTGTCCTGATGGAATCTGTCGATAAATTGAGCGCCAGAAACGATTATGTGCGCTTCATTCATTTTGTAGAGGAACGTACCGCTTCCAATTCCTTCCATCGGGTGACCGAACAGGACATTACGGATTACACCCGGCACCGCTATATTGTAAAAGAACTGGGCGATATCGCTTCCAAAATGGATCTGGAGGATCCCCGGGTTTTGGTATACTGTCAGCCGGTGTACAATGTGACCACCAGGATTTATGATACGGCCGAGGCTCTGATGCGGATAAGGCTTCCGGAAACCGGACTGCTGTTCCCCGATCAGTTCATCTCCCTTGCCGAGAGCCACGGATATATCCACGCTCTGAGTCTGATCCTGTTGAACAAGACCTGCCGTACGATCAAAGAGTTACTGGAGCAGGACAAACTGATCCGACGCATCTCCGTGAATTTCTCCATCGAGCAGCTGCGTCTTGATAATTTCTGCGATGATGTGATCCGGGTGATCCGTGCAAACGATATACCCTTTGAGAAAATCGCCGTGGAGCTCACGGAAAGCCAGAATGAAACAGATTTTAATATGGTACGCGACAAGATCAATCATCTGAAAGAATACGGCATCACCTTTTATCTGGATGACTTCGGCACCGGCTACTCCAATATGGAGCGTATCATGGAGCTGCCCTTCGATATCATCAAATTTGACCGCAGTATGGTCATTGAATCGGCGCAGAGCAGGAATTCGGAATTTATGGTAAATACTTTCGCGGATATGTTCCGCAAACTCAACTACGACGTCCTCTACGAAGGTGTTGAGGATGAAAACGATGAGGCCCGCTGCATCCGGATGCTGGCCGGATATCTGCAGGGCTATAAGTATTCTCGTCCTATTGATATCACCGGATTGGGAGATTTTCTCTCCCCCCGGTCCCGGGTCGCGCACCATTAACTGACACAAGGAACAGGCATAAAAAGAGAAAGTGAGCGTATAAGCAGATGTTTTTAAGCGAGATCAAACGAGGCGCTTCCGTACATTTACTGGTAAAAAATAAGGCCGGCGCTTCCGCCGTATTGCAGACCGTCGCCCTGGAGGGCAATCGCACCGGGCAAAACCATGCATTGGTCGTCAATTGCGTAAAACACGGCGGCAAAATTGTCAATTTTGAAGGCTTTGCCGTAACTGCGGATATTACCCTTCCCGGCGACGACCGGACCGTGAAATATCTGATCAGCAACATTGCCACCTTAAAACGCAATGGACAGACCTACCATGTCCTCTATTCCCACGACAACGCGTCTCCCAAGGACAGACGCGATGCCATCCGGGTGGATCTGGACGAAGCCGCC
>CADBNO010000233.1 GCA_902796105.1 uncultured Lachnospiraceae bacterium
GGGATCGGTATCCGCGAGGAGGATATCAAGCTATTGTTTTCGGAATATGTCCGGATCGATATGGATCGGAACCGGTATATTGAAGGAACCGGGCTGGGGATCAGTATTTCGAGGCAGCTGCTGCAGATGATGGGCAGTTCACTTCAGGTAAAGAGTACTTACGGCAAAGGCAGTGTATTTTACTTTGATCTGCGGCAGAAGATCGTGAAATGCGAACCGTTGGGTGATTACAGCTATAAGGGTGAGCGTTTCCTGACGAGGGATTATCACGCTGCGGTCTGTGAGGCACCGGATGCCCGGGTGCTTCTGGTGGATGACAACGATATGAACCGCAAGGTGTTTAAGAATCTGCTGCGGCAGACGAAGATGCATATTGCGGATGTGGCAAGCGGAAAAGAATGTCTGGAGCTGGTACAAAGAGAGCGGTTTGACCTGATCTTTATGGATCATATGATGCCGGTGATGGATGGAATTGAAACCTTTCATGCCATGCGGCTGGGGAAAAATCTGTGTCAGAATACGCCGGTGATCATGCTGACGGCCAATGCGGTAAAAGGGGCGAAGGAGCAGTATATCCGGGAAGGATTTCAGGATTTTCTGTCTAAGCCGATCATGCCGGATAAGCTGGATGAAGTGATCTTGAAATATCTGCCGGCTGAGCTTGTGCAGATGCTGCCGACGGAGGAAGCGGTGTCGTCGGATGTGGAGGAGTTGGCGAAGTCTGCGGAGGACGGCGAGGTAAAGGTTGACCTGCCGGAGCTGGATGAGTTTGATTATGAATATGCCATGGGGCTTTTGCGGAACAAGGCGCTGTTGAAGGAGACTTTGATCGATTTTTATCGCGCCATTCCCGGGATAGAACAGGAGCTCAGCCTGTATGAGGATAGTATTGAGCTGGAAGAGTCGTTAAATGCCTATCGTATTCAGGTTCACGCGTTAAAGAGCACGGCTGCCACGGTTGGAGCATTGCTTTTATCTAAGCTGGCCAGAATTTTAGAGGTCGCGGCCAGGGAAGGGGAGACCGGTAAGATCCGGACGCTGCATCCCATCTTGTTGGAAGAATTGGAGAAGCACAGAAAAAGATTGGAGATCCTGGTTCCGCGGGATGAGAAAAAGGATATCCGCAGGATGGAGGAGGTCATGCCGCTTTTTGTGATGCTGCAGCAGAGCGTGGAAAAGGGTGACTTCAAAACGTCGGATTATCTGATGCAGAAGATCAAGGAATACGCATATCCCAAGACGCTTCAGGCACTTGTAGAGCAGTTGGATGAGCAGATATTGGAGCTGGAAGATGAGGCGGCATTGGCGACGATCAAACAGATCACAGAGGGAGGTGACATGGAAGCATGAGGGAGTTATTGCTGGTAGGAAAATTCAACACGTATTTTCATGACCTGAGCGACGAGTTGGAGAGCATGTTTCAGGTTCAGGCGTGTATTGATGACGCTGATATGATGCGTGATATGATCAAACTCCGGTCACCGGATGGAATCGTGCTTTGCTTGATCGGTATGGGGAAGGAGCATAACCGGATCTTTGCAGAACTGCAGTACAATTATCGCCAGATTCCGGTGGTCTGTATCGGCACAGATGCGGAACGTGCCAGATTTCAGGAGTATATGAACGGCAGGCAGTTTAAGGAGTTGGAAAGAGGCACGAAGTGTACCGGTATGGCCGGGGAGGTTGTGAAACTGACCGGGTTTAGAGATGCCGCAGAACAGAAGGGTATGCAGCCGGCAGCAAAGCGAAGGAAATCCATCCTTTTGGTGGATGACAACGCGATCCAGCTGAGGACGATCAGTAATCTATTATCGGATAAGTATGATGTGCGGCTGGCAACTTCAGGGATGAAGGCGATGATGCAGATCGGCAAGGAAGTGCCGGACATTATTTTCCTGGATTATGACATGCCGGTTTGTGACGGAAAAATGACGCTGCAGATGATACGGGAATCAGAAGAATCCAAAGATGTGCCGGTAGTCTTTTTGAGCGGGGTCAAGGATGCAGCGCATATCAAGGCGGTGATGGCGCTGAAACCTGCCGGTTATATTTTGAAACCGCCAAAGGTGGAACGGTTGGAAGAAACGATCAGAGAAATACTGGGTGAATGATATCGGATAAATCAAAGGAGGGAAAAAATATGAAATTAAAGGAATTACAGGACGCAATGATCGCGGCAATGAAAGCAAAGGATAAGTTCAGAAAGGATGCGATCGCATCCCTGGTATCGGCTGTCAAGAAGGCCGGGATTGACGCGGGATGCCGGGAGGACATTCCGGACGAGATGGCTGATCAGGCAATCCTAAAGGAGATCAAAGCGGTGAAGGAGCAGATCGACACATGCCCGGCAGAGCGCACAGAGCTTTTGGAAGAGTATAAGAAGCGTTTCGAGATCATGAATGAGTTTGCCCCTCAATTGCTTTCGGCAGATGAGGTGAAGGCGATCCTTCAGGAGAAATTTGCGGATGTCCTGGCTACCGGGAATAAAGGTATGATCATGAAGACGGTCATGGGAGAATTAAAGGGGAAGGCTGACGGCAAGGTGATCAATCAGGTGGTTGCGGAGCTGACAAAGTAGAAGAGAAGTTATTCAGAAAAGTTGTTTTAGCTGAATATAGGAGGAAAACAGGCTGAGATGGAAAATCAGACAGGAACTGAGATAGAAAAGTATGTCAAACGGCAGTATTACCTGATGCTGGTGATGGCAATCTGTGCGGTCTGTGTGCTCGTTGTGGTGATCATTGCCGCGGTGATACTGGTTCCGAAAATGTCGCAGACATTGGCGGATATTGATGCGGCGATGGAGAACCTCAATGCTATGCTTCGTTCGTTTGAAAGCACAATGGAGGGGCTGGCAGGTCTGACGGATGAATTGGGTCCCGGATTACAGAGCATAGAAGAGGTCACCGCAGGGCTTCAGAACATTGATTTCAGTGAACTGAATCAGGCGATCAGAGATCTGTCTTCTGTGGTGGCGCCATTGGCGAAGCTGTTTGGCAGATAAACGGTATGAGATATGAGATGAGCAGAGAAGACTGAACGGGAATCATTTTCTGGAGATCGAAAAGGAATCAAAAAAGGAATCAAAAAAGAAAAGAGCGGATCCGCTCTTTTCTTTTTATGATCTTCATGTGATACGGTTCAAAATAGATAACGATAACGGATCATGACAGGGATAACAGCTTCTTCTTATAGCCGTTAAACTCTTCATCGCCGATAATTGCTGCATCTTTGAGCTTCA
>CADBNO010000234.1 GCA_902796105.1 uncultured Lachnospiraceae bacterium
GGAAGTAAAAGAAAAAGGTTGCGTCAGAAATGCGGACGCAATCTTTTTTGCTTTATAGGATGGCGCTTTCTTGTGCGCGAAAACCATAGCATTTTTAAGCAATCTATATTATAGTCGTAACAAGATTAGTCGTAACAAGATTATTAATTATGTGATGTGGAGGGATTACCGTGTTTATTGGGAGAGAACAGGAGCGTAATACACTGGAAGTACTGTATGAGAAAAAAGGGTTTCAGATGCCGGTCATATATGGGAGACGCAGGATCGGAAAGACGAGGCTGATCAGGGAATTTTGCGCAGGAAAGCGGGTGATCTTCTACACGGCAACGCAGGATGAGGGGAACAGGTGTCTGAAGGATTTCACTGCCTGTATCAAGGAAACAGAGCCTGACAATGGCATTTTCCAATCGATAGAATCTTTTCCCGATTGGAGTGCGGCGCTTGACTATATTACGGGCATGGCGAAAGAGAGGCTCATATTGGTCATAGATGAGTACCCCTATCTTGCAAAATCCTATCCGGCAATCTCTTCTGTCCTGCAGAAGTATATTGATTCAAAATGGAAGGGGACAGAGCTTTTTTTGATCTTATCCGGTTCTTACATGAGTTTTATGGAAAACCAGGTGCTGGGGTATGAAAGTCCTTTGTATGGGCGGCAGACGGCACAGATGAAGTTGAAAAAGATGGATTATTATGACAGTATCAAATTTTTTGACGGCTGGGCTATGGAGGATAAGCTTTATGCATATGGTGCCTGCGATGGGATACCGCAATATCTGGAAATATTCGCCAGATGGAACAGCTTCAAAGAGGCTGTGGAAAATGAGTTCCTGATGTCCAGTGGCGGGCTGATCGATGAGCCGGAGTTATTGATCAAGGAGGAGTTGAGAGAGCCGGCATTATACAATTCCATCATAGAAGCGGTTGCAAACGGTGCAAATAAAAATAGCGAAATTGCAGACCGGGTTCATAAGCCCGCAAATACAATAGCGCCCTACCTAAAGAATCTGATCGCACTTGAGATTCTTGAAAAGCGGAATCCTGTAGAGGAAACATCAGCAAAAAAGACAATTTTTGTAATCTCAGACAAGTTATTTTATTTTTGGTATCATTTTATCCCCAAGTGCAGATTTCAGATTGCAATGGGGCTGCGGGATGAGGCATATGAGAAAAAGATATTGCCCCATATGCCGGAATATTTCGGATCTGTATTTGAGGAAGTATGTATGCAGTATATATTGCGCAGAACCGCAAACCGCAGCATTCCCGTTATCTATGATGATTACGGGAAGTGGTGGGGGAATAATTCACAGGAAAAACGCCAGGAAGAGATTGATCTGGTTGCCGTGAGCAGCGAGCGGATCTTGACGGGAGAGTGTAAATGGCAGGCGGAGAAGGTGGGATATGCTGTTTTTAACACATTGGTGGAGCGGTCGAGGCTGATCCGTAACAATCGGGAGATATCCTATTATCTTTTCTCAAAGTCGGGGTTTGACAGAAAGCTTACGGGGGCAAAGGAGGAGATGCTGACATTGGTCGAGGTCAAGGATATGATAGGGAGTTTGGAGGATGAAGAGCGCATTGTTATTGCTTGCGGTGATGTCTAAAAAAGGTTGTACCGATTGGTTACACCAGAAAAGGGCATCAATAAATATTTGTTGAAAGCTATAATTATGCGGCAGCATTGATGTCGGGGAGGGAATTGGAAAATGACCTTCCTAATTCGAGTATTTCGATTGTAAAAATATATTTGACAAACATCGTCAAATGTTGTAATATAAAATCACTTCCAAAGTGCACATATAATTCAAGATGAAATCAAGGGACGTTTCGTCCGGAATTTCCATGTTTACAAATGATACGGAGCTGAGCCGCCTAGAGAAAAAGGAAAGGAGAATTACTATTGGCGAAGAGAAAAATATCGAAGAGAACCCCCAAAAATGTAGTGCCCAAACATGTTCAATGGCATCCGGGATTTGTAACGGGAATTGAACTGGACTTTGATAAACATCGGGAGGGAGTGACGCATGAGAAGGAATATAACCTGAATACAAAGCCGTTAGCCATCGATGTGCTGATCAGAAAAAAAGAAGGCTTGAGAATTGAGAACAATGAGATCGGGAGGATATTCAGGCGATATAATATTGTGGAATATAAGTCGCCTGATGATCATATGGACATTGATACTTATTATAAAGTAAATGGATATGCATGCCTCTTTAAGTCTTATGGAGAGTGGATGGATGCGATCAAGGCTGAGGAGGTGACCATTTCACTGTTCCGTTATGCAATGCCTCGTAAACTGTTCCGGTATTTCAGGGAGAACGGAATGGTGGTTTCGAATCCCTACCCCGGAATATATTATGTGGAGGGCAAGACACTGTTCCCCGTACAGATTGTTGTCACGGGAGAGTTGGATATAGATAAACATATCTGGCTGGTTGCCTTGTCGGGGAAATTGACAAAGCAGCAAATGGAGAAAATATTGGAAAAAGCATCGCAGCTTACCGATGAAAGGGAGAAGAGACTTGCGGATTCAGTCTTGCAGGTGTGTGTAGCAGCAAATAGCAGGATTGTGGAAGAGTTAAAGGAGGAAAATCTTATGTGTCAAGCGCTGAGAGAAATTATGAAACCGGAACTGGAGGAAATGGAAAGACGCGGGGAAAGGCGTGGGGAAAAACGCGGGGAAAAACGCGGGGAGAAGCGGGCTATTCTCGTCATGATCAAAGCGTTACGGCAATTGGGACAGGCCGATGACGACATTAAGGGGATCATCATAAAGAATTTTCACTTGAAGCAGACGGAAGTGGAGGAGTATATACAGCAATCGGTTTCCTGAGCAGCTGCGGTATGTGATGCATGGTTGATTGTTGCGATTCCCGGTAAAATATGATAGGATAAAATCAATTTAAAACCGTGTTTTCAGCATTAAGGGAGGTCGCGTTCAGCCATGGGGAAGGGTATCAATAAAAAAATGGTCGCGGTGGGGATTGTCATTGCATGTGCCGGTATTCTGATCGGATTTTTGATAGGAAGAGGAGGAACGGCTGATTTGCAGCAGGCGTCCGGAGATCAGCTCGCGGCGGGCGAGGCGCTGGATACCGGTTCCGGGAATGGCGGCGTAAAAGCAAAGGTGCCGGGTGGAAACGACGCGGGAAATGACATGAGTGTCGCAAACGGACAAAACTCTGATCAAAATAACGGACAAGGCTCTGCTCAGAGCAATGGACAGAATGACAGTCAAAATGGCGGGAGCGGTCAGAATAATGGGCAGGGGAATGATGCCCGGAGCAAAATAACAAGATACACGGCTCGGAAGTCTATTTTGAATACAGGGAATCTCACCGCTGCAGGCAGTGGCTATGAAGGGATTGAGGGTACCGGAAAATACAATTATGGAGAGGCTCTGCAGAAGTCACTGCTTTTCTATGAGCTGCAGCGCAGTGGTGAGCTGCCTCAGGAGGTGCGCTGTAATTGGCGCGGGGACAGTTGTCTGAGTGACGGCAGTGATGTGGGACTGGATCTCACCGGCGGCTGGTTTGATGCGGGAGATCATGTGAAGTTCAATCTGCCCATGTCCTACTCGGCGGCAATGCTGGGATGGTCTCTGTATGAGGACAGGAAAGCCTATGAGGAGAGCGGGCAGCTTGCGTATGCGCTCGCGAATATCCGTTGGGCAAATGAGTATTTCATCAAGTGTCACCCGGAGGACTATGTCTACTATTATCAGGTGGGCAATGGCGGGAATGACCATGTATTCTGGGGCGCGGCGGAGGTTGTGGAACTGAAGATGGACAGACCGTCCTATAAGGTGACAAAGGACCAGCCTGGCAGCGCGGTGACGGCTGAGACAGCAGCCTCGCTGGCTGTGGCGTCCATGGTGTTTGAAAAGGAGGATAAGGCTTTTGCACAGGAGTGTTTAAAGCATGCAAAGAGCTTGTTTAAATTTGCCAATGAGACCCGGAGCGATGCGGGATATACGCAGGCGAACGGTTTTTATAACTCGCACTCCGGTTTTTATGACGAGCTGGCATGGGCCGGAACCTGGCTGTATCTGGCCACCGGGGAGGAGTCTTATCTGAATACGGCAAAGGAGTGTTACAAGCAGGCGAAGGATGAGACGACCTGGGCACATTGCTGGGATGATGTGCATATCGGCGCAGCGTTGCTTCTTGCGCGGATCACCGGTGAAGATACGTATACGAAGGTAATGCAGGAGCATCTGGATTACTGGGCAGGTGTCTCGGAAAGGCATATCCAGTATTCCCCGAAGGGACTGGCGTGGTTGGATAACTGGGGGTCTCTCAGATATGCTTCCACAACAGCGTACATTGCGCTGGTATACAGTAGGTGGGAAGGCTGTCCGGCAGACAGAAAGGATAAGTATTTTGATTTTGCGGAGAGTCAGGCGAACTATATTCTGGGGGATACAGGATTCTCCTATTTGATCGGGTTCGGGGAGAAGTATCCCGAGCATCCGCATCATCGCACGGCGCACGGGCCGTATGCGGACAATATGAATGAGCCGGAGGAGCACAGGCATGTGCTTTATGGTGCCTTGGTGGGCGGACCGGATGCGTCGGACAATTATCAGGATGTTATCAGTAATTACAATTGCAATGAGGTTGCCTGTGATTATAACGCGGGATTTACCGGGCTGATGGCGGGGCTTTACAGTGTATATCACGGCAAGACATTGAAGGATTTCGGCGCAGTGGAGACGCCGGGGGCGGAGATGTATGTGGAGGGCGGTATCAATGTGCCCGGGGATGATTTCATTGAGATCAGAGCCTATGTGTACAATATCAGTGCATGGCCTGCCCGCGCCGGCAGGAATCTGGAATTTCGGTATTATGTGGATCTGTCAGAGGTGTATGATGCCGGCGGTACTGCGGAAAATATTTCCGTCAGCGGCAATTATATGCAGGGCGGAAACATCGGCGGACTGAAAATCTGGGATGAGGAGAAACACATTTATTATCTTTCGGTGGAGTTCCCGGATGGTGCCATCTATCCCGGTGGGCAGTCGCAGTACAGGAACGAGCTTCAGGTGCGGATGCGCAATACCGGAGGTGTATGGGACAACAGCAACGATCCTTCTTTTGAGAATATGAAGCAGGGCGAACTTTCTGCGGAGACGGGCATGGCGCTATATGAGGACGGTGAGCTGGTGTATGGCAAGGAGCCTGCAAAAGGCAATGGAGCCGGCGGGACGGTGGGATTTGGCGAGGCGACCGCACAGAACAGATAGAACAATGCCATGGAGAGGTTGCAGATGTTCAACGTAGAAGAAGAGTTGAAAAAACTTCCGAAAAAGCCGGGAGTCTATATCATGCGTGATGCAAAAGATACCATTTTGTATGTGGGAAAAGCGATCAATCTGCACAACAGGGTGCGCTCCTATTTCCGGGAGAACATCGGCAGAGGACCGGCCATTGACAAAATGGTCTCTTTGATTGCACGTTTTGAGTATATTGTGACGGATTCCGAGCTGGAAGCACTGGTGCTGGAGAACAATCTGATCAAGGAGAATTCGCCCAAGTACAATACACTCCTTAAGGACGATAAGACCTATCCGTACATTAAGGTGACGCTGGGTGAGGAATTTCCGAGGATTCTGTTTTCCCGTTCCATGAAGAAGGACAGGTCGAAGTATTTCGGACCGTATACCAGCGCGGCGGCAGTGAAGGATACTATTGAGCTTTTAAACAAGCTGTATCAGCTGCGGACCTGTAACCGGGTGCTGCCCAGAGATATCGGACTGGAGCGCCCCTGCCTGAACCATCATATCAAGCAGTGCCTGGCGCCTTGTCAGGGGTACGTGAGCAAAGAGGAGTATGCAAAGCAGGTGGACGGCGCTCTGTCCTTTCTGAATGGGAATTATGCGCCGATACTGAATGATCTGGAAGGCAGGATGAAGGCGGCGGCGGAGACCATGGAGTTCGAGGAGGCCGCCCGTTACCGGGATTTGTATAACAGTGTGAAAAGTGTGGCGCAGAAGCAGAAGATCACGGACAGTGACGGCGAGGATAAGGATGTGATCGCGCTGTATCAGGATGAAGGTGAGGCTGTGGTGCAGGTATTTTTTGTCCGGGACGGCAAGCTGATCGGCAGGGAGCATTATTATATGACAAATGTGTCACAGAATGATAAGCCCGGAATCCTGCAGGAGTTTGTGAAGCAGTTTTATGCGGGGACACCTTTTTTGCCCAGAGAGCTGATGCTGCAGTATGAGATTGAGGATGCAGAACTGATCGAGAAATGGCTGTCGGAGCGCAGGGGCAGTCGGGTGTATCTGCGGGTGCCGAAGATCGGAAGCAAGGAGAAGCTGGTGGAGCTGGCAGCGCAGAATGCAAAGCTGATTCTGAGTCAGGACAGAGAGAAGCTCAAACGCGAGGAAGGGCGTACTATCGGTGCGGTGAAGGAGATCGCAGATATTCTGGGGATGGAGAGGATCGAGCGCATGGAGGCCTTTGATATTTCCAACACCAACGGTTTTGAAAACGTGGGCTCCATGGTGGTGTATGAGAGGGGCAGACCGAAGCGCAGTGATTATCGCAAATTCCGCATCAAAACGGTGGCGGGACCGGATGACTATGCCTGCATGAAAGAGGTGCTGACCAGGCGGTTTGTGCATGGTATGGAGGAGAAGCAGAAGCTGCAGGAGAGGGAGATCGACGCGGAGTTCGGGAGTTTTACCAGATTTCCGGATCTGCTTTTGATGGACGGCGGGCGCGGTCAGGTGAATATTGCGCTGGAGGTGCTGGATGAGCTGCACATTAACATTCCGGTCTGCGGCATGGTGAAGGATGACAACCATCGTACCAGAGGTCTGTATTTTAATAACGTTGAGCTGCCGATTGACACGCATTCGGAGGGATTCAAGCTGATCACCAGGATCCAGGACGAGGCGCACCGCTTTGCGATTGAATATCACAGGTCGCTGCGCAGCAAAGCGCAGGTGAAATCCACGCTGGATGACATCCCGGGTGTGGGACCGGTTCGCAGGAAGGCGCTGATGCGGCATTTTAAGTCGATTCAGGAGATCCGGGAGGCAACGAGAGAGGAGCTTTTGCAGGTGCCGGAGCTGAATGAGCGCGCGGTGGAGGATATCCTGGAATTTTTTGCGCAGAAAAGGGATGCGGCGGGCGCGTCGATTGACAAAGCGAAACCGGAATGATAGACTTAAACATAAATAAGCAGGGGCTGTGAGACGGGGGGATACAGGCGTTTTTTGCAGCACGGAATGGAGGATGTATGGCAGGAATACCTTTGACACGGATCATTGAGAAAATGAAACTGGAGAATCTGACTCCGGAGATTGATGTAAAGAAGAAAAAGATCACCCTGGCGGAGATCAACCGCCCGGCACTGCAGTTGACCGGGTTTTTTGAGAATTTTGACGCATCGCGTCTGCAGATCATCGGTTATGTGGAATATTCCTACATGGAGCATCTTTCGGAGGAACAGAAGAAGGAGAGTTATGAGAAGCTGTTAGAGCATGACATTCCCTGTATTGTGTTCTGCAGGGAGCTGGCTCCGGACCCGCTCTTTTTGGAAACGGCGATCCGGCATGAAGTGCCGATCCTGTCCACCAAGAAGACGACCTCTTCGTTTACGGCGGAGATCATAAGATGGCTGAGCGTGAAACTTGCGCCCTGTATTTCCGTACATGGCGTGTTGATGGATATTTATGGTATCGGTGTGCTGATCACAGGTGAGAGCGGCATTGGTAAGTCGGAGGCTGCATTGGAGTTGATCAAGAGAGGGCATCGTCTGGTGACGGATGATGTGGTGGAACTTAGAAAGGTGAGTGATGACACACTTGTCGGTTCTGCTCCGGATATCACAAAGCATTTTATTGAGCTGCGCGGTATCGGTATTGTGGATGTGAAAGCACTGTTTGGTGCGGCTGCGGTAATGGATACCCAGCAGGTGAATCTGGTCATCCATCTGGAGGATTGGGATAAGGACAAGGAGTACGACAGACTGGGGCTGGAGGAGAATTATATTGAGTATCTGGGCAACAAGGTGGTGTGTCATACCCTGCCGATCCGTCCGGGCCGAAATCTGGCGATCATCTGTGAGTCTGCGGCGGCAAACCACAGGCAGAAGGAAATGGGCTACAATGCGGCAAAGGAGCTTTATACCCGCGTGCAGAATTCAATTGCCAAGAGAAGGGAAGAGGAAGAAGATGAGTAAGTATGCATTTGGAGTAGATATCGGCGGAACTACCGTAAAGCTGGGGTTGTTTGATGAGAGCGGAGCTGTGCTGGATAAGTGGGAGATCCCCACGGCCAAGGAAAACGGCGGGGAGAAGATCCTGCCGGATGTGGCACAGAGCATTCGGGCAAAGATAGAGGAAAAAGGGATCGCTGTATCGGATGTGGCCGGGATCGGTGTGGGTGCTCCGGGTGCAGTGGACGAGCAGGGAACTATGGTAAAGGGTGCAGTGAACCTTGGATGGAGCAGGTTGAATATTCCCGATGAGCTGCACAAATACCTGGATGTACCGGTAAAGGCTGCTAATGACGCCAATGTGGCGGCATTCGGTGAGATGTGGCAGGGCGGCGGAAAAGGATATCGCAATCTTGTGGCTGTGACGCTGGGAACCGGTGTCGGCGGTGGTATTATTGTGGAAGGTAAGATTTTGACAGGTGCCACCGGAGCAGGCGGAGAGATCGGACATATGCATGTCGAAGATGCAGAAAACGAGGAATGTGGCTGTAAGAATAAGGGCTGCCTGGAGCAGTATGCCTCCGCTACGGGTATTACGCGTCTGGCAAACCGCAGACTGGCTAAGGATGACATGCCCAGTGTGCTGCGGAGTGGAGAGGTGACAGCGAAGACGGTGTTTGATGCGGTGAAGGCAGGGGATGCGCTGGCGATCGAGGTGGCAGAGCAGTTCGGTGAGTATCTGGGCAAAGGCCTGGCTTTGGTGGCGGCTGTGGTAAATCCGGAGATTTTTGTGATCGGCGGCGGCGTATCCAAAGCGGGGGACGTGTTGCTCTCCTATGTAGAACCGGTTTTTCAGAAATATGCGTTTATGGCATGTCGTGACGCGAAGTTTGCGCTGGCAACTCTGGGAAACGATGCGGGAATTTACGGCGCAGCAGGGTTAATTCTGCAGTAGGTAACATATAATGTAATGACGCAGAGGGAAAACAAGCGGCGCCGAAGGCCGAAGGGAAAAGTGAGGCAGGACGGATATGATCAGCAGTGCAATGTTGGAGACAATACAGAATTATGTGCCGGCGGTAAATATACATTTGCTGGAACCTATGGCACAGCATACCACGTTCCGGGTAGGAGGTCCTGCGCAGTGCCTGATCGAGGTGGAAAATGCCGCACAGATAAGCAAACTGCAACGGTATTTGAGGCAAGTAGAGTATCCGTTTCTGGTCATGGGAAACGGAAGCAATCTTTTGGTCTGTGATAAGGGCTATCAGGGAATTGTGCTGTTGATCGGCAGGAAGATGAGTGAGATCAAGGTGGAAGGAAACCGGATCTGTGCGCAGGCCGGCGCTTCCATGGCGCAGATTGCAGCGGCAGCATGGAAAAACAGTCTCACAGGCATGGAGTTTGCGTCCGGGATCCCGGGGACTATCGGCGGCGGCGTTGTGATGAATGCAGGCGCATACGGCGGGGAACTGGCGCAGGTGGTGCGGGAGGTGCAGGTAGTCAGTGCAGACGGCGAAGAAATGTGCCTTGATAATGATACGATGGAGTTTGGGTATCGCAAGAGTATTTTGCGCAGAATGCCTTTTACGGTGACGGAGGTGACTCTGGAATTACAGTCGGGCAATGAGGCGGAGATCAAGGCGAAGATGGACGAACTGGCGGTGAAACGAAGAGAAAAGCAACCACTGGAATACCCCAGCGCAGGAAGTACGTTTAAGCGTCCGGAAGGGTATTATGCAGGGGAGTTGATCATGAAAGCGGGGATGCGCGGATTCCAGATCGGCGGCGCCAGAGTGTCCGACAAGCATTGCGGTTTTGTGATCAATACAGGAAACGCTACTGCAGCAGATGTCATGGATGTGATCTGCGAGGTGCAGGCGCGGGTGAAAGAGCGATTTGGTGTGGAGTTGGAACCGGAAGTGATCTGTTTGGGGGATTTTTAGTCTTTTGGGGTACGGCAGAACAAGGATAAAACGGAGCTGATACGGTCAGCGGAATGGATATAAAATGAGATTTGTAGTGGTGACGGGAATGAGCGGCGGCGGAAAGAGTACCGCTTTGAAAATACTGGAAGATTTTGGCTTTTATTGTGTGGACAATCTTCCGGCCTCTTTGATTGAAAAATTTGTGGAATTGATCACCATGCCGAATGGCGAGATCACAAAGGTGGCTCTGGGGCTGGATGTGCGCGCGGATCAGTCCTTTGAAAAGACGACAAAAATCCTGAAGGATCTGCGCGCAGGGGGCTATCAGTTTGAAATACTTTTTATGGATGCTTCCGAAGCGGTTCTGATCAAGCGCTATAAGGAAACCAGGCGTGTGCATCCGCTGGCCGTGGGGGGCAGGGTAGAAGATGGTGTGCGCAAGGAACAGAAAGTGTTGGCAGCTACCCGCAAGATGGCGGATTACGTTATCGACAGTTCCAAGCTTCTCACGCGGGAATTGAAAGCAGAACTGGAACGGATCTTTGTTGCGAACGAAGAATATAACAGCCTTATGGTGACAGTTATGTCATTTGGGTTTAAACATGGAATACCGGCGGATGCGGATCTGGTGTTTGATGTGCGCTTCCTGCCGAATCCTTTTTATATTGAAGAATTGAAGCATAAGACCGGCAACGATCCGGAAGTGCAGCAATTTGTCATGAGTAATCCGGAGGCGGAGATGTTCTTGCAGAAGCTGACGGATATGGTACAGTTTTTGATCCCAAATTATATTAATGAAGGAAAAAATCAGCTGGTCATTGCGATTGGCTGTACCGGTGGTAAGCACCGGAGCGTGACTTTGGCGAATGAGCTTTATGCCCGGATGAAGGATCAGGGGCACTATGGGATCAAATTATATCACAGGGACATGGCTGAGTCCAGCTTGCAGGATCTGCAGCGCTGACGGAAGAATGGCGGAGAAATAAGAATTTTTTGTCCGATACGATTTGCATATCCCCGGGATAGAAACGGTGGTGTAGGAATGTCATTTTCACAGGATGTTAAAGAAGAATTAGGCAGGCATATGAGTTCCGGACGGCATTGTCAGTTGGCAGAACTGGCGGCATTGATCCATTTTTGCGGGCAGTATGGAAGGGAAAAAGAGGGCACTTTTGTACTGGGATTTCAGACAGAAAATGAAACTGTTGCAAAAAAAGGCTTTACATTATTGCGAAAAACATTTAATATAGATGTTGGTGTCAAAATGAGCGAAGAACAGATGCAGGAGATTCATGCCAAGATAGGCGATCCGGACAAGCCGGTAGATCCGATCCTGCTTAAGAATTCCTGTTGTAAGCGTGCTTTTCTGCGGGGGGCGTTTCTGAGCACAGGCTCGATCAGCGATCCGTCGAAAGGATATCATCTGGAGTTTGTCTGTCCGGATGAGGACAAGGCACAGCAGATCCGGGAGGTGCTTCATAGCTTTGAGATTGAGGCAAAGATCGTCCTTCGGAAGAAATACCATGTGGTGTATCTGAAAGAGGGTGAGAGCATAGTGGATCTCTTAAATGTCTGCGAGGCTCATGTGGCATTGATGGAACTTGAAAATCTCCGCATACTGAAAGACATGCGTAATTCCATCAACAGGCGTGTCAATTGCGAAGCGGCAAATATTACCAAGACGGTGAATGCAGCTGCCAGACAGATTGAGGATATTGAATTCATTCAGAGTCATGGCGGATGGAGTATGCTGCCGGAGATGCTACAGCAGATGGCAGAGGTCAGACTGGAGTATCCGGATGCTTCCCTAAAGGAGTTGGGGGCATATCTTGACCCGCCGGTGGGGAAATCCGGCGTGAATCACAGGCTGCAGAAATTGAGTGAGATTGCCGATAAATTGAGAAAATAGATGATGATGGAGCAAGGTTTAGGAGGAGTATTATGAAAACAGAAACAGTTGAGATCAGGCTGGAGGGCGGTTTAGGGGCAAGACCTGTAGCTCTTCTGGTACAGGAAGCCAGCAAATATGACAGCAAGATTTATGTTGAGGCAGAAGGAAAGAAAGTGAATGCCAAGAGCATTATGGGTATGATGACTTTAGGATTGGATAACGGTGAGGAGCTTACCGTTACCACTGAAGGGGAAGATGAAGAGGTAGCGATGGAGAATCTTTATAAGTTCCTGAGCGGAAAATAAAATAGATCGGAAAGGGATCGGCAAGAGGGCTGAAGGGAGTCCGAGGGAGATTCGGAAGAGATTGGTTTGTTGCGCAGAACATTGGAGCAATAACAGAATTAGGATACGAAAGATAAACGGAGCGAGAAAATATAAATGCACTCGCTCCGTTTTTTACCATACGTCCGGCGGCACATATTGTCGAAATGACGATCGCTTCCGGGGATACAGATGATTGCGAAGGGGGATAGTTATGCGGTTTCCACTGGATAAAAAAATTTTGTTTGTATACAATCCAAAATCGGGAAAGGCGAAGATCCGGAATAAACTGGCGGATATTCTGGATATTTTTACCGAGGCAGGATTTGAGGTCACGACATGCCCTACCGGTAAACGCGGGGATGCGATGAAATTGATAGCCGGGCGCAAACCCATCTATGATATGGTGGTGTGCAGCGGCGGCGACGGCACGCTGGATGAGGTGGTGACCGGTATGATGCGGAGCGGGTTTCAGACACCGTTGGGTTATATTCCGGCGGGAAGCACCAATGACTTTGGCGGAAGTCTTGCGCTTTCCAACAATATGCTGACGGCGGCCGGACAGATCGTGAAGGGCTATAATTTTCCCTGTGATGTGGGTTCGTTTAATGATGATATTTTTGTTTATATTGCCGCATTCGGTATTTTTACGGAAGTCTCCTATGAGACAGATCAGGCCATGAAGAATGTGCTGGGACATATGGCCTATCTGCTGGAGGGCATGAAGCGGCTGTCCCCGGTGAAATCTTATCATATGAAGGTTTCTTACGAGGACAAAGTGATCGAGGACGATTTCATTTTTGGTATGGTGACCAACTCGCTCTCTGTTGGCGGATTCAAAAATATTACCGGTAAAAATGTTTTGCTGGATGACGGGGTGTTTGAGGTAACGCTGATCAAGGAGCCTAAAAACGCCGGCGAATTGAATCAGATCATGGTCAGTCTGATGAACCGTGATATTGATACCAAGATGATGTATTGTTTCCGGACGGCTTCTATGCGGATAGAGTCAACGGAGGATCTGGCCTGGACGTTGGACGGGGAGAACGGCGGGATGCACAGGGATGTCTATATAGAAAATAAGCATAAAGCGGTAGAGATACGGGTAACGAAAAAGTAGGAAACTGAAAAATCAAACGCATAAGATAAAAATTTAACAATTTCCTGTTCCCATTTTGCAAAAGATGTGTTATACTATAGACAGCGAGCGGAAGAGACCGCTTAAGGGTATAGAAAGATTGGAGGAAAAGAATATGTTAGTATCCGCAACAGACATGTTAAACAAGGCAAAGGCCGGTCATTATGCAGTTGGTCAGTTCAACATCAACAACCTGGAGTGGACCAAGTCCATTCTGCTTACGGCAAAAGAGTGCAGATCTCCTGTTATCCTGGGTGTATCTGAGGGCGCAGGCAAGTATATGGGTGGATACCATGCAGTTGTTGGTATGGTAAACGGTTTGTTAAAGGATCTCGACATCGATGTTCCGGTAGCGCTTCATTTGGATCACGGTACATACGAAGGCTGCTATAAGTGCATTGAGGCCGGTTTCTCATCCATCATGTTCGATGGTTCTCATTATCCGATCGATGAGAACGTGGAGAAGACCAGAGAGCTGGTTAAGGCTGCACATCAGAAAGGTCTGTCCATTGAGGCTGAGGTTGGTGCTATCGGCGGCGAGGAAGACGGCGTGATCGGTATGGGCGAGTGCGCAGATCCCAAAGAGTGTAAGGCAGTTGCTGATCTTGGCGTAGATTTCCTGGCAGCAGGTATCGGTAACATTCACGGTAAATATCCTGCTAACTGGAAGGGACTTTCCTTTGAAACATTGGATGCCATCCAGCAGTTGACCGGTGAGCTTCCTTTGGTGCTTCACGGTGGTACAGGCATACCTGCTGATATGATCAAGAAAGCAATCTCTCTTGGCGTTGCCAAGATCAATGTAAATACCGAGTGCCAGCTGGCATTTGCTGCTGCTACCCGTAAGTATGTTGAGGCCGGCAAGGATCTGGAAGGAAAGGGCTTTGACCCTCGTAAGCTTCTGGCTCCCGGTGCTGAAGCGATCAAGGCTACCGTGAAAGAGAAGATGGAGTTGTTCGGTTCCGTTGGCAAGGCTGAATAAATTAAGGCTGAGTCGTTAAGGCTGTGGCAATTAAGGCAGAAGATGGTGCTATGAGACAGCGTTGTCAGACAGCTGAGATACAATAAGTACAAGAAGGGGCAGGTGATCCGGATCACCTGCCCCTTAACGGATTCAGAGATTAAAACACGACGGTCTGTTTGAAATACGATTATTTCTCGCTCTTGCCGAGCACGTTTCTGGTGGCTCTGTCTTCCGCTCTCTTGTTCAGCCACATTAATGCTTCGGTAATATGTCTCAATGCTTCTGCAGTCTCCTCGCAAGCGAAAGGTCCGCTCTGGAAGCAGGTCAGTCTGTCTCTTACGATCTCCAACAGATCTGCATCAAGAACACCGTTGGTCTCGTCGGTTTCACTTCTTGCACCCTTCTGAAACTTGATAGTTGCAAGCAATCCGGCGGTAGGATCGATCTCGTTGGGGGTCATGATTCTGTATGTGTGATGCGCCCCATCGGAACCCAGTTCATCTGTAGAATAAATTTCATTGAGGTTATTTCTTTTTTGAATTGTATTCAATTTGTCCATAGGTCTGTTCTCCTTTACCAGATATTTAATTAATTCTAATTATAACATGATATAGCAAGTATTGCCAACCATTTTTTCCATTGAGTTTCATCTTATGGACATTATTTGTAAATTGTAGTATCATAAATCAAAATTGACGTTGATCACCAGCAGAATGAGGAATAAAGTATGATAGCAGATTATCGAAAGGCATTAAAACGAGGGGAGCAGGAATGCCGCAGCGCACTTGCCCATGGGCAGTATCCGTATCTGACTGCGCTGGAGGACTTCATGGAGGAGAGCCGGTATACGGCAGAACAGCATATCGGGATCAAAGAGGTTCCGCTGTCCATGATCGTGGGAACGAAAACCGTGGGCAGACAGAAGGCCTTTTCCTGTGGTTTCATGCCGATCCTGAAAGAAGGAAGCGAATTTTCCGCGAAGTGGTCGCAGCTGTACGACATTCAGGAGGCAGAGGGTTTTCGTGATCCGATAAAGGTTTATGAGTATTTGCAGCGTTTTTATGTACAGGAAGGAAATAAGAGGGTTTCTGTGCTGAAATATCTCGGAGCGACAGGGATCTACGCGGATATCACGCGGCTTTTGCCCAGAAAGAGCGAGGATAAGGAGCACCAGATCTACGAGGAATTCATGGAGTTTTATGAGGTTGCCCCGATTTACGGGATCACTTTTTCGGAGCCGGGCGGATATAAAAAGCTGGCAGAGTATCTGGGGCTTGACCTGACAAAAAGCTGGGACGAGGATACGGTGAGGGACGTGCGTCAGGCGTATGAACTGTTTGACAGGCTTTTTACAGAAAAAGGCGGCGAAAAACTGAGTAACATCACTGTCGGCGATGCGCTGCTGCTTTATCTCGAGGTATATGGATTTGACAGTCTGGGTGACGCCAACGATGCCGTCATCCGCAAAAATATGGATACCATCTGGAAAGAATTACTTGTGGAGACGAGAGAGGACAAGATCGCACTTGTGGAAACTCCGCAGGAAGAGGCCAAGAGTAATGTGTTCATGGATATTCTGAAAATGACACAGAACCCCTCATACAGTGCAAAGAATCCTCTGAAGATCGCGTTTATCTACGACCGTAATGTGGCGGACTCCCGCTGGGTATATATGCACGAATTAGGGAGGAACAGTCTGACAGAGAGCTTTGGAGACATTGTGCAGACAGCGAAATATGAGAATTGCTCCACGGAAGAGTTGATGGAGCTCGCGGTGGATGATGCGGTGGCCAACGGTGCGCAGATGATCTTTACGGTTTTTCCTTCCCAGATGAATGAAACGCTGCGCACAGCAGTAAAGTATCCCAAGGTGAAATTTTTGAACTGCTCCGTGAATCTTTCCAGCAGTGCGGTGCGCACCTATTATGCGCGTGTACATGAGGCAAAATTCATTATGGGGGCTATCGCTGCCAGTACCGCGGAAAACCATAAACTTGGTTATGTGGCAGACTATCCGATTTACGGGACTTTGGCGGGGATCAATGCGTTTGCGATCGGGGCGGCGCTTGTGGATCCCTGGGCAAAGGTATATCTGAGCTGGTCCACCAAGGCGGAAGGGGATTGGCACCAGGAGATGCGGGACAGGCAGGTGGACGTTGTGTCCGGACCGGATATCATCAAACCGCATGACGCATCAAGGGCATACGGGATTTACAAGCTGGATGGATATGGCGGGATCGCGAATCTGGCAGCACCGGTCATCAACTGGGGCCATTATTACGAGCTGATCGTGCAGACTGTGTTGAACGGTACCTGGGACACCGCGCAGGTAGCGGAGAAAAATCAGGCGATCAACTACTGGTATGGAATGTCCGCGGGTGTTATAGATGTGTTCATGTCCGACAGGATATCCTACTATTCGGTGAAGCTGGCCAATATGCTGAAAAAAGCACTTGTAGATGCCAGGATCCAGATCTTTGGCGGGGAACTGCACAGTCAGACCGGACTGGTGGCCGGCGCGGATAATGAAGGACTGAGCGGAGAGCAGATCGTCAAAATGGACTGGCTCAATGATAATGTGATCGGTGAGATACCGGCAATGGAGGAGCTGGTATCCGGAGTGCAGGAAGTGGTAAGCATGAGCGGGGTAAAGAAATCATGAATATTTTGGGTATAGCAGATATAGAGGCGAAGGCGTTGTGGGATTATTACAGTCCCGAGCACACGCGGGATGCCGATATCATCATTTCCTGTGGAGATCTGAATCCGGATTACCTGCAGTTTCTTGTGTCCATGACGAACAAGAAGTTGTTGTATATCTATGGAAACCATGATACACAATATGAGACAAATCCTCCATTGGGATGTGTGAACATCGATGGCAGAGTATATGAACATAACGGCATCCGGATCCTGGGATTGGGCGGCTGTATGAAATATAAGCCGAGCAATCTGATGTTTACGGAAGACCAGATGAAGCGCAGGATCATGAAAGTTACGCCGCAGATTGCTCTGATGGGCGGATTTGATATTCTGGTGACGCATGCACCGGCTGCCGGCTATGGGGATTTAGAGGATATGCCGCACTGGGGATTTGAGTGTTTCAATGAATTGATCGAGAGATGGAAGCCGAAGCTTATGCTGCATGGTCATGTGCATCAGACATACAGTGCAGGGTTCAAACGCACCATGACACATGCGGCAGGAACGCAGATACATAATTGTTACAGCTATTGTAATATAGAGTATGATGACAGTGAGCCTGTAGAGCGTTCCGTGCTGTCCAGACTTTATGCATCACTTCGCAAACAGGAGGATTAGCGGTAGCCTGCGGGCGGCAGATTACTTATATCACCTGCTCTACCTTGATCATGTTGGTGTTGCCGGCTGAACCGGTAAGCTGTCCTCCGGTCATAACAATGTTGTCGCCGGGCTGAAGGTTAAGCAGCTTTTTGGCCTGTTTCAGATCGCTGGCAAACATGTCATCCATTGTCGTGTAACGGCTGGAGAGTATGGGTGTGACACCCCAGCTTAAATTGATCTTGCGCCAGGCTTTTTTGGAAGCTGTCATGCCAATGATGTCGATCGGACAGCGGAACCGGCTGACCATGCGGGCGGTAAGTCCGGTGAGGGAGTTCACCACGATACATTTAGCCTGCACATCGATAGCCATGGCACAGGTAGAATGGGAAACGGCATCCTGGTTATTCCGGATGATAAATTCTGCTTCGCGGAAACGTTTGTCATAATGGATCCGGTCTTCCGTAAATTTTACGGTTTCCACCATGGTTTTTACGGCTTCTACAGGGAACTTGCCGGCAGCGGTCTCTCCGGAAAGCATCACAGCGGAAGTCCCGTCATATACAGCATTGGCCACGTCGGAAATCTCAGCTCTGGTAGGTCTGGGATTGTGGATCATGGATTCCAGCATTTCCGTGGCTGTGATCACGCGTTTGCCCAAAAGTCTGCATTTCTGGATCAGATATTTTTGTACGGAAGGCACTTCGATGCCCGGTATTTCCACGCCCAAGTCACCTCTGGCCACCATAACACCGTCTGCGATCTCACAGATTCCTTCAATGTTATCAACGCCGGAGCGGTTCTCGATCTTGGCAATGATCTCAATCTCTCTGCCGCCGTTGTCGTCCAGGAAGTAGCGCAGGGACTGGATATCTTCTTTGGTGGAGACAAAGGACGCAGCGATAAAATCCACGTCGTTCTCAATTCCGAACAGGATGTCCGCTTTGTCTGTTTCACTGAGGAAATCCTGCTTCATCACCTTCCCGGGGAAATTCATGCTCTTTTTGTCGGACAATACACCGCCGCTTACGACTTTACAGCGGGCTTCCCTCTCCGTCACTTCCATTACCTCAAAGATGACCAGACCGTTGTTTACCAAAACGGTATCGCCGGGCTCCAGATTTTTCATCAGATCTTTATAGCTGACGGAAACCTTTGTCTCATCACCGACGAGATCCTCTATGGTAAAGGTGAAATCCGCGCCTTCCTCCAGAGTTATTTTGTGATCGGCAAAGGTACCGATGCGGTATTCCGGGCCCTTCGTATCCAGCATAATAGCGATGGGCAGCTTCATTTCTTCCCGTACTTCTTTGATCAGGTCAACCTTACGTTTATGTTCTTCATGGCTTCCGTGTGAAAAGTTCAGACGCGCCACATTCATGCCGGCTTCGCACATTTTTTTCAAGGTCTCTGTGTTTTCACAGGAAGGCCCGATGGTACATACTACTTTTGTCTTTCTCATCTTTCTATCTCCTGACTTATGTGTTATTTCCTTATCTATTTTTTATGATCCCGAGATATCTTTCTGCTAGTACCGGGCCCGGTATCGTATCTATTCAAGAGCGGGGCGAGACTTGCAAAACAGCATATTTTGAGATCATCTACTGTACATCGTCCCCGCCGATCGTCTCTTTCCCTTCTTTCACACGGGCGATGTATTCCTTTGTCATTTCCACGACCTGTTTGGACAGCAGTGTGATGGCGATCAGGTTAGGCAATGCCATGAAACCGTTAAAGGTGTCGGAAATATCAACCACCAGCTGAAGCGAAGCGTTGCAACCGATGAAGATGATCAGGATGAAAATGATCTTGTACACGGGAACAGCCTTCAGACCGAACAGGTACTCCACCGCGCGTTCGCCGTAGTAGGACCAGCCCAAAATGGTGGAAAAAGCAAACAACATAACAGCAATGGAGATGAATTTGTTGCCGAGCGCGCCGAACACGGACTCAAAGGCAGCGCTGGTCAGCGCCACGCCGGAGGGCAGACCGGCATCAGCCAGGGATACACCTTCCACTGCGCAGGACTCGTACAATGTGAAGTCGTACACGCCGGAGCAGAGAATGGTCAAAGCGGTCATGGTGCAGACAACAATGGTATCGGCAAATACTTCAAAGATACCCCACATACCCTGAACCACAGGTTCTTTTACATCGGATGCGGAGTGTACCATAACGGAGGAGCCGAGACCGGCCTCGTTGGAGAACACACCCCTGGAGATACCACGCTTCATGGCTACCATGATGGTGAAACCGGCTACGCCGCCACCCATCGAAGGAAGATTGAATGCATTGCCAAAGATCGCAGCGAAAGCGCCAGGTACGGCGGTGATATTGCTGCAGATCACGACAAGTGCGCCGATGATATAGGTGATCGCCATGAAAGGAACGACCTTTTCCGTGACGGAAGCGATACGCTTGATACCACCCATGATCACCAGAGCGACCAACACCATGATCACGATCGCAGTGATCCAGCTAGGGATACCGAAGGAGTTGCGCAGGCCGTTTGCAATCTCATTTCCCTGGGACATATTGCCGATACCGAAGGAGGCAAACATGCAGAAGATGGAAAAGATCACAGCAAGCCATTTCTGACCGAGACCTTTTTCAATGTAGATCATAGCTCCGCCAACCCACTGGTTCTTTTCATTTTTATAGCGGTATTTGATACCCAGTGTATTCTCGGCATAGTTGGTCATCATACCTAAGAATGCGGAAAGCCACATCCAGAAGATGGCGCCGGGACCGCCCAGAGCCAGAGCCACAGCTACGCCGGAGATATTGCCGACGCCGATGGTGGCAGCCAGTGCAGTACACAGGGACTGGAACTGGGAGATGGAGTGCTTGTCGTCGGTGCGCAGTACATTGTTTCCCTTCCGGAAAATGGAAAGGAAGGTGACATCCAGCCAGTACTTGACGTGTGTTACCTGAAATACTCCCGTCCGGATGGTGAACATCAGACCTACCAACAAAAAGAACACCAGCATGTAGGGTCCCCAGATAAAGCCGTTTAAGGCATTATTGACATTAGTGACAACTTCAATAATTTGCTCCATATGTTTTCTCCTCGTAAATAAAATATGAACTGTTCCCGACCGAAAATGCATGTTTTTGAATCCGGTGCGAACACTTCGCGACATATTTTACCATAAAATATAAGGACTATCAATGAAAAAATTCAAGGCAGCATAGGGCGGTGATGCTTGGGGGCAGTGGTGCGCATTTTGGTCAATACTTTTCCGAAGACATACCATTTTTCAAGTGTACGAGGATCGTTGCAATCCAAAAAGATGGAGATCCCGTAATCATTTACCGGTTCCAGCACCCAGGGATCTGCCATGTGAAGCTTGCGCACATAGCAGCGGTGTGTTTCTTTATTAATAAAAAGTCCGATCTCACCGTCGTGAGGAGCCGATTTGGAGATCAGCAGAATGTCGTTCTTGTTATAGGCCGGCAGCAGGTGCGAACTGGTGACTTGTATCGCACAGTGCAGTTTGGCGCCAAACAGCCTGCGGTAATGAGCCACATTGATCCTTTGTATGTGGGTTGAATCCCAGACCATGCCGTCCTGCATATTGCCGGTGGGGATCATCAGATCTACGTAGTCGGATGTCTGTTCCGGTGACAGGTAGTCGAGAAAAGCTGCCTCAATATCTATCACCGATGCGACAAAGTTTAACTGCAGCGGTGTGAGCTGTTGGATCTTCTCCATTGTACTGCTGAGATGGGAATGCGGGTCCTCCCAGAACTCCACGACACTTTTTCCGGTGAGCCGGGAAAGGCGGTACGCGGTGTAAAGGTCAATCCGCAAAGTCTCGCCGGAAACCATTTTCTTGTAACCGGACAGAGACAGATCCAAATGTTCTGCCATCTGCGTCTGGGTCAGACCGGCCCGGATCCGTTCCTGTTCAAGGTGAGTTACAAAATTTGTGACAAAATCCTGCTTATTCATTTGTGTGATTCCTATCTTTTCTCTTTAGTATGTGTAATCCCCTGCAACATAAAAAGAACAAAGTAAGATACTAGTAAAAGAGTGTCATATATCGCCTATAGATTATATGCAAAACAAAACGGTAATGCAAGTTTTTTATAAAGGACAAAACGGAAAAAAATCCCCGAAAAAGGGAGGATGCCAAGGAACCTGCTGTTCCTTGGCATTTATTATGAAAAAGTTTTATAAACAACTACTTGTAATCTTGGAAATGTTAACGTTTACAATTTTGTTCTGTGCTTCATCTCTATGGTTACAGTATATGCCACAGAAATGTCTAAAAGATGATAGAAAATTTAAGAATTCTTAAAAGAATTATGAACAAAATATGAACGAAAGCAGTTCGTTTAGATCCTCCCCGGATGCCGCGAGAGCTTAGCGGGCAAGCTTCTCCGGTTCAGGATAAGTCTCACCGAAGGTATCTACGGTGACACTCTTCATCTGCTGCACCTCCAGAGGTCTGTCCTGATAATCGGTGGGGGTTTCCGCAATTTTATTTACTACATCCATCCCTTCGATAACTTTGCCGAAAGCTGCGTAGCTGCCGTCCAGATGAGGGCTGGTTTTGTGCATGATGAAGAACTGGCTTCCTGCGGAGTCCGGATGCATGGCGCGCGCCATGGACAGGACTCCCTCGGTATGCTTCAAGTCATTCTGGAATCCGTTCTGTGCGAATTCACCTTTGATGGAATAGCCGGGGCCGCCCATGCCGGTACCGTCGGGACAGCCGCCCTGGATCATAAAGCCGCGGATCACGCGGTGGAAGATCAGGCCGTCATAGAATCCCTTCCCTGCCAGACTGATAAAGTTGTTCACGGAAACCGGTGCGATCTCGGGATAAAGCTCTGCCTTGATCACATCGCCGTTCTGCATGGTAATGGTAACTACTGGATTTTTTGCCATAATTGTTTCCTCTCTGTTCTGAAATATAGTATACTGTTTTAAACAACCAAGACTATTGTAACGTAATTTCAGCGCGGCGTAAAGAGAGAGATGGAATTGCGGCATCACAGGGCAGTATAGCAGAGGCAGGCATGACAGAGGCA
>CADBNO010000235.1 GCA_902796105.1 uncultured Lachnospiraceae bacterium
CAGTGTTGAATTACAGTCAGTTGGGATGGTGACAGCATAATGGTTATCAAAAAGTTTATTGGAAAAACAGAAGAAGAAGCGACTGCTGCGGCAAAAAAGGAGTTGGGTGAGAGCCTTGTCATCATGAATGTGAGACAGGTGAACCCGAAGGGTATTTTCTCGTTTTTGAAGGAAAAGCAGGTGGAGGTCACAGTTGCTCTGGAGGAAGAGCGGGAGAAGACCCGTTTGGAGCGCGGTGACGCAGAACGCAAGGCTGTGCAGCAGGTAGCCAAGGTTGTGGAGCAGAAGGGGTTGCTGCTTAATGCGCAGAACAATGCGAGCAGTATTGAGCAAAAGCTGGACAGCCTGCAGACACTCCTGGAAAAGCAGCTCAAAAAAAATGAAGCGGAGGAACAGGAAAAGCAGGACAGACAGCCGGGTAAAGTCGCGGTGGAAGAAAAAAAGGACGATCCGGCCGGGCAGACAGCGGAGCCTGCTGTCGAGGATCCGAAAGCGGAGGAGGAACGCAGAAAGAGCAGAGAACAGGAGAAGTTCATCCGGCTTTTGTATAATACCATGATCGAGAACGAGGTGGATGAAAAGTATGCCAACCAGATTCTGGAAGAGGTAGACAAGAGCAGAAAACCGAACACGCCGTTTGATTATATTCTTGCCAATATCTACCAGAAGATTGTTCTGAATTTCGGCAAGTCCGAGGGGATCACGCCGGCGCAGAGCGGACCGAAGGTTGTATTTTTCATCGGACCGACCGGTGTGGGGAAGACGACTACCATTGCAAAGCTGGCGTCCAGTTTTGTGGTGGGAGAAAAGAAAAAGGTGGCGCTTTTGACAGCGGACACCTATCGGATCGCAGCCGCGGAGCAGCTGCGCACGTATGCGCAGATCCTGGAGGTTCCGTTCCAGGTGATCTACAGCCCGGAGGAACTGGTGGAAGCAGTGGAAGGGCTGAAGGAGTATGATTATATTCTGGTTGATACTTCCGGTCATTCACATCGCAATGAGGAGCAGCTCAGCAGGATGAAGGAGTATCTCGAGATCATGGAGGAAAAGGCACAGACTCAGGCATTTCTCGTGCTCAGTGCCAACACCAAGTATAAGGATCTGCTGAAAATAGCGGATAATTACAAAGAAATAGCCGATTATCAATTGATCTTTACCAAAATTGATGAGACCACGACATTGGGAAGTCTGTTAAACGTAAAGCTGCACATGGGGACACCTATCGCTTATGTCACATACGGCCAGAATGTGCCGAATGATATAGAGTGTTTCAATCCGCAGAAGACGGTGAAGCAGCTTTTGGGCGGCAAGGCATAACAAGGAGGATCACATAGAATGGATCAGGCAGAACAGTTAAGGATCATAAAAGCAAATCAACAGGTCAGGCCGCTCGCCAGAGTGATAACCGTTACCAGCGGAAAGGGCGGTGTCGGAAAATCCAATACGTCGATCAATCTTGCGATCCAGTTTCGCAAACTGGGAAAGAGAGTGATCATTCTGGATGCGGATTTCGGGCTGGCAAATATTGAGATCATGTTCGGAGCGGTACCGAAACACAACCTGTACGATTTGATCTATCAGGGCAAGAACATCAAGGATATCATCACCTGGGGACCGATGGAGGTCGGATTTATCTCCGGCGGTTCAGGCATTGCGGGAATGGCGAACCTGAGTCGTGATTACTTGAATTATATCATCAAAAATCTGGTGGAACTGGATGCGCTGGCGGATATCATCATTATTGATACCGGAGCCGGCATTTCGGACGCGGTACTGGAGTTTCTGGTAGCCAGTGGGGAGATCCTGTTAGTGACCACGCCGGAGCCTACCTCGATCACTGACTCCTATTCCCTGCTGAAAGCATTGTATCGTCATCCCCGGTTTAAGCAGGCCGACACGAAGGTCAAGATGCTGGCAAACCGGGTGGAGCGGGAGTCGGAAGGACAGGTATTGTTCAATAAGCTGAACTCGGTTGTCATGCGCTATCTGAAGATCCCGATGACCTATTTGGGATGTGTCCCGCAGGATGCACAGTTGACCAAGGCGGTCATGCAACAGATGCCGGTGTCCCTGCAGAACCCAAATGCGAAATCTTCACAGGCTTATGAGAAAATTGCGCTCAGGCTGTTGGATAAAGAGGAAGTGGAGCGGCAGCCGAAACGCGGTATGGCGGCGTTCTTTTCCCATATGGTCTCAAGACTGTAATCCCAGAATTTTAATGCAGCACAGGTAAGAGGAGAGAAAATTATGTTATCAAAGTTTATCACGCTGGGCGACCGGATCGAACTTACGGCAGTAGGACGCGTAAAGCTGTCGGATGAAGAGGAAAGAAGGACCTATCAGAGCAAGGTATATGAAATCCTGACAGACGATACGCTGGAGATCACGATGCCCATGGAGAAGACCAAGCTGATCCTGCTTCCCGTGGACGGAGAATATGATGTGGTTTTTTACACGGATACCGGCTTGTATCAGTGTTTTGTGCGCATTGCGGACCGATATAAGAGTAACAACGTTTATATCCTTCGGGTGGAATTGACGAGCAATCTGCGGAAATACCAGAGGCGCGAGTATTACCGGTTCAGCTGCGCACTGGAGATGTGTTCCCGCAATCTTGAGGAGGATGAACAACAGGCGATCGAGGAGCGAAAGCCGTATATCCTGCAGCCGGGCTTGCCCCTGAAGAAAAGTGTGATCGTGGATATCAGCGGCGGCGGACTCCGTTTCATGTCCACGCAGAAATATGAACCGGGCAGCCTGCTCTACTGCAGCTATCACCTGGTGAAAAACGGCGTGAGCAAACAGTACGAGGTGATCGGCAAGGTGCTTTCCGTCAATCCCATAGAGAACCGCCCCGGTACATATGAACACCGCGTACAGTATTACAATATGGACACAGCGACCAGAGAGGAGATCATCCGCTTTATTTTTGAAGAAGAGCGGAGAAACAGACAAAAAAAGAGTTAAAAACGGGAAAACGGTTACTATGCACTCATGAGAAGGATGGAATGTGCTATAATAAGAACCGAAAGAGGGTATGGCAGTGAATTCTAAAATTATAGCAATTGCAAGTTCTACAGGTGGACCGCGGGCGCTGCACACGGTGATGGAGGGTATCCCCAAGGGATTTGAACCGCCGATACTTATCGTTCAGCATATGCCCCACGGCTTTACCGCCTCCTTAGCGGAGCGCCTGAACGACGCATGTGGTATCCGGGTGAAGGAAGCGGAGGAGGGAGAGGTCGTAAAGAGCGGAACCGCTTATCTTTCCCAGGGCGGTCTGCATATGACGGTGAAGCGTGAGAAGACCGGAGGACGACTCGTGATACGATATCAGGACGGACCGACCAGAGAGGGCGTAAAGCCCTGTGCGAATTACATGTACGAGACGCTTGTTGACTGTGGGTACGATCAGGTAATCTGTGCGGTGCTGACCGGTATGGGGGCGGATGGCACGGAAGGGATCGCAGCCCTGAAAAAAGCCAGGCCGAATACCTACGTTATCGCGCAGAACAAAGAGACCTCTACGGTCTATGGCATGCCGAAGAACATTGTTTCACATGGATTGGCAGATATAGAGGTGCCTTTGGATCATGTGGCACAGGAGATTGTACATCGCGCCGGTATGCACGGTTGACATAGTTTCAAAATAGTAAGAAAAAAGCCTGATGAGGCGGAATGGAGGAACATATGGACGTAAGTCAATATCTTGAGATTTTCCTGGACGAGACCAAGGAGCATTTGCAGAATCTGAATACGCAGATCCTGGAGCTGGAGGCGGATTCGGAGAACATGGATACGATCAATGAGATTTTCCGTGCTGCGCATTCCCTGAAAGGTATGGCAGGTACCATGGGGTATAAGAGAATGCAGAATCTGACCCATGATATGGAGAACGTTTTCTCTGAGGTGCGCAACGGTAATATCAAGGTACAGCCGGAGATGATCGACGTCCTGTTCCAGTGTCTTGATGCTTTGGAGGAATACACGAATAACATTCAGCAGACGACAGATGAGGGTACCAATGACAATGAGCCGTTGATCAAGATGCTGAATGACATTCTGAACAAGGAAACTGCAGCCAAGGAAGAGCCTAAAGCGGAAGCAAAAGCGGAGAACGCAGATGCGGGAACCGGTGGCAGCGATAAGAAGTGGTATGATATTGCGCTGGATGATTCCCAGATCCATGTGATCGAGGAAGCCAAAAAGAGCGGGCAGAAGGTATACGGCATGAACGTAACGATCCAGGAGAGTTGTATCCTGAAAGCTGCCCGTGCATTTCTGGTGTTCAAGGCGATAGAGGAAAACGGCGAGATTCTTGTGTCCAATCCCAGTGCACAGGATGTGGAAGATGAGAAATTTGACAGAGACTTTACGCTGATCGTAGTCAGTGAGCTGGAACTGGATGATGTCATCAAACTGGCAGCGGATGTTTCGGAGATCGAGAAAGTTATCGGTGAGCCGCTGGCACTGGAAAAGACCAAAAATTACAGACCTCTGGATGATGAGCCGGCACCGGCAGCAGCGGCGGAAAAGACAAAACCGGCGGCAGTTGAGGAGAAACCCAAACAGCAGCAGACAGCAGCGCCTGCGGCAAAGAGCGGTACAGAGAAGAAGCCGGCAGCCGGTAAACCGGTGGTAAACCGTACGGTGCGTGTGGATATAGAGAAGTTGGATGTGCTGATGAATCTGGTAAGTGAGCTGATCATTGCCAAGAATTCCCTGGTGTCCGCTTCCGGTCTGGAGCAGAACAACAGCTCCGGATTCAATGAGCAGATCGAATATCTGGAGAGTGTGACCACGAATCTGCATGAATCGGTGATGAAGGTTCGAATGGTTCCCATTGAGAGTGTGGTGAGCAAATTCCCCCGCATGATCCGTGACCTGTCAAAGACTTTGAACAAGAAGATGGAACTGTACATGACCGGTGAAGAGACGGAGCTCGACCGTACAGTGGTGGATGAGATCGGAGATCCTCTGATGCATCTGCTCCGTAATTCTGCCGACCATGGACTGGAGGATGCAGAACTCCGTAAGCAGAGGGGCAAGAACCCGGTAGGGTCTATTTTCCTGGATGCTTATCAGGACGGCAATAACGTAGTCATTGAGGTGCGTGACGACGGTAACGGTATCGACACGGAAGCTGTGAAACAGAAGGCGATCGAGCGCGGCACCATCACGCCGGAGCAGGCTGAGAATATGAGTGAGAAAGAGATCATAGATCTTTTGTTCCTGCCCAGCTTCTCCACAGCCAAGAAGGTAACCGATGTATCAGGAAGAGGCGTAGGTCTGGATGTAGTGAAGTCCAAGATCGAATCTCTTTCCGGTGAGGTGGAAGTGAAGTCCAAGCTCGGCGAGGGAAGTACCTGGACCATCAGACTGCCGTTGACTCTGGCGATCATTCAGACATTGATGGTAGTTGTGGGCGGCGAGAAATATGCGATCTCCCTGGGCTCTATCCAGACGATCGAGAATGTGATGGCTTCCGATATCAAGCTGGTGGAGAATAAAGAGGTGATCAACCTGAGAGGTATGGTCATCCCGCTGATCCGCATGAACGAGCTTCTGGATATTGAGAGCAAGGCTACGGATGACAGTCTGATCGTTGTTATCGTCAAGAAAGGAGATAAGATCGCCGGGCTGATCGTGGATGACCTGATCGGTCAACAGGAGATCGTTATCAAATCTCTGGGTGCATACATTAAACAGTGCAAGTTTATCAGTGGTGCGACGATCCTTGGCGATGGCGAGGTTGCCCTGATATTGGATGCAAATGCACTGCTGTAAGACAGGCACCTGCATGCCGGCCGGGAAAGCTTCGGCACAGATGGATGCATAAAATGCGGTGAGACCGTTTGAAAGGAGATCGGGATATGGACCAGATAGCAGTTTTGAACAGTGACGGAAAAAATGAATTAAGAAATAGTGCGAAAAAAAATGTGATCGCGGGGACTCTGTTGCAGTACATCGTGATCAAGATGGGTGAGGAGCAGTATGGTATTGACATCCGCTATGTTGACAATATCGTGAGAATGCAGAACATCACCAGAGTGCCGAAGGTACAGGCCTATCTGAAGGGTGTGATCAATCTGCGCGGCGAGGTGATCCCTGTGGTCAGCCTGAGACTTAAGATGGGATTGCCGGCAGATGAATATACGAAAAATACCAGGATCATCATCCTGAAGACGGAGACAGCGGGGAATCTCGGCATCATCGTGGACGAGGTGAGAGAGGTTGTCACCTTGGGTGAGGACAGTATTGAGAAGATGACGCATGAGCCCAAGGACAGCAAGACCAGCTTTGTGAACGGTATCGGGAAAAACGGCGGCGAATTGATCTCGCTGCTGGATAGAAATGCGATCACACTGGAAACAAACTAGTTTTATCGGAAGAAGGAGATACCCTATGGGAAATATGAGTCTTGAAAATATATCCGAGACCTATATGGATGTGCTCAAAGAGCTGGGGAATATCGGTGCGGGAAATGCCATGACGGCTTTGTCCCAGATGCTGAACTGCAAAGTGGATATGCGTGTACCGCAGATCAAGCTTATGGCGTTTGGCGAGATCGGTGCTATGCTGGGCGGAGAGGAACAGCTGATGGTAGGCGTATTCCTCGGCGTGGAGGGCGATATCAACGGAAGTATGATGTTCCTTCTGGAAAAAGGCAGCGCAAAGCATCTGATCAAAAAACTGATGATGGGCATGGTCTCCGATGGTGATGAGTTCAACGAGATGGAGCTCTCTGCCATGAAAGAGGTAGGCAATATCATTACTGGTGCTTATCTGAATTCCCTCGCGGTGATCACAAATATGAAGATTCAGCCTACGCCCCCTGAACTGACGGTGGATATGGCCGGGGCTATCCTGAGCGTTCCGGCGATCGAATTCGGCATTATGGGTGATAATATTTTGCTGATCCAGTCACAGTTTTTTGATGAAGTGGAAATTGACGGATATTTCATTCTCATACCGGATCTTGATTCTTACGCAAAGATTCTTGGTTCACTGGGAATGCCGGTAGAATAAGCGATTGAGATTGAGGGTGAAAAGACGCTATGGCTGAGATTGTGAAAGTAGGAATGGCGGATCTGAAGGTGTGCACCAGTCCGGACGGTCTGACTACATTGGGACTGGGATCCTGTATCGGTATTGCCATCCGTGATCCCATGACAAAAATAGGCGGCCTTGCGCATATCATGCTTCCGGATAGTAAGGCGATGCGAACGCCCATGACGAACAAAGCGAAGTTTGCCGACACGGGCATTGAAGAACTGGTTCGCCAGATGGAGGGCAGGGGCGCGCGCAAGAACCGCATGGTTGCAAAAATTGCCGGCGGGGCTACAATGTTTGCGTTTCAGGGTAAGGCGGATATGGTTCAGGTGGGATTGCGCAACGCAGAGGCCTGTGTTGCTAAACTGCAGGAGCTGGGTATTCCGATCCTTGCAAGAGACACGGGAGCGAATTACGGACGAACGGTTATCTTTTATCCGGAAACGGGCGACTATGTGGTCCGTGCTGTCGGAAAGCCGGAAAAGACGATATAGACGAGGGTTGTATGGACAGAAAAAATTTGCCTCTGATTCTAATGCTGACTGCCGGTGCGATCACCTGTGTGATCAATCTGATCCGGCATTACTCTGTGATCAGCCAGCTGATCGTATTGTTGATCGTATTGATCTTGTTTTACGTGTTGGGCAGTGCGATAAAATGGACGCTGGATTATTTTGATGCGCAGAATGAGCAGCTTTTTTCCAATGAGGGAGAAGTCATTGAAAAGGAATCAGAGTTGATGGGAGGTGACGATTCCGATGGATGATATTTCCAGAAAAAAGCTTTTGGAGGACTATGCGAAGACGAGAACTCCGGAGCTGCGGGAAAAAATAATATTGGAATACGCGCCTTTAGTCAAGGTAGTGGCTGGGCGGCTCAGCATGTATCTGGGCTACAATGTGGAGTATGAGGATCTGGTCAGCTATGGCATATTCGGTCTCATTGATGCGATCGACAAGTTCGACCATATGAAGGAAGTGAAGTTTGAGACATATGCGAGCCTGCGCATCCGGGGGTCGATACTGGATCAGATCCGGAAAATGGATTGGATCCCGAGAACGATCCGGCAGAAACAGAAGAAGATCGAGACCTGTATCCGGGAGATTGAACAGACTACGGGTCATGCGGCTACCGACGAAGAGGTGGCAAAGGCGTTGGGGATCACGGATGATGAATTCTTGGAATGGCAGTCCCAGATGAAGGTCACAGGCCTGGTTTCCCTGAATGAGTTTATGGAACAGGGCAGTGATGTGTCGCAGGATTACAGCAGACATACAACATCACAGTTTGTGGGACCGGAAGAAAGTGTGGAGAAGGAAGAGCTTACCCGGATGTTGGGAGAAGCACTGGAACTGCTCACGGAGAAAGAGCGGAAGGTGATCACGCTGTATTATTATGAAGAATTGACGCTGAAGGAGATCAGCAATATTCTGGAGGTTTCCGAGTCCAGAATTTCCCAGTTACATACCCGGGCGCTGCAGAAGATGAAGACGAAGATGGGCGCCTATATGGGAATCCTGAGGGGATGACAAGACTTGTTTCGGATGGGAGGTCCTATGACGAACGGATATTTTCAACTGATCAATGTGCCGCCGGGAGGGTTTGGACTGAAATTTTATCCGCCGAAAGATGGCGGGGAGCCGTTGCAGCTTGCCGAAGTATTAGAGTGGCTAGAATTTGTAAAGATCCCGTATAATGCGAAACTGATCAAGCAATTTCTGGATTCAGGACGCGAGATCGCCTGCCAGTTGGGCAAAGGCGAGTGTCCGGCAGTCAGGGAGAATTATAAACTGACCGTTACGCCGGACAGCATGCAGGCGGTGGTCCGCTTCTATCCGGCCTCCGAGCGTGGCGAGCGGATGAACTATAATGAGTTCATCAACGATCTCAAGTACAAGAATATTGTTTCCGGAATACAACCGGAGATGATACAGGCTCATTTTCAGGGGGCAGGGATCTATTGTACCGATATTCTGGCGGCACAGGGCAAGGAACCCAGACAGGGAACGGATGCCAGGATCCAATATTTTTTCAATACAGATATGAGAGTACAGCCTACGTTGCGTGAGGATGGCAGTGTGGACTATTTCCATTTGAATATGATCAATCCCTGCCATGTGGGGGATGTGTTGGCTAAGATCATTCCCGAGGATCCGGGTGAGGAAGGGGTCAATATCTTCGGCGCGCGGGTGAAACCCCGTGAGGTAAAGCGGGCCAGCCTGAAATTCGGGCATCATGTGGAACTGACGCCGGATAAGCTGGCGATCAAATCCCAGGTGGAAGGACACGTCATGCTGGTGGAGGACAAGGTGTTTGTCTCCGATGTGTATGAGGTGGAAAATGTAGATATCTCTACCGGAAATATTGATTTCAGCGGAAGTGTGCAGATCAATGGGAATGTGGCGTCCAATTATGTGGTCCGGTCCGGCGGCAATGTGATCATCAATGGCGTTGTGGAAGGGGCACATATCTATGCGCAGGGTAATATCGTCATTGCCCGCGGGATGAACGGCATGGGCAAGGGGACGTTGGATGCGGGCGGCAATGTGATCGCGAAGTTTATCGAAAGCGCGACTGTGTCTGCGGAAAACGGATATGTCAACACGGAGTCGATCATGCACAGCGATGTTTCATCCGGTGATGAGATTGTGGTGAACGGCAAGAAAGGGCTGATCACCGGCGGGCGTATTCAGGCGGCGCACAAGGTTACTGCCAAGACGTTGGGCGCGGAGATGGGGGCGCATACAGTTGTCGAGGTCGGCGTGAATCCCAGGCTGAAGAAAGAGTTTGTCGATCTGCAGAAGGAGATGGCGGAGGTGACCAAGGCGATCCGGAATGCACAGCCGATCCTGGCCAACTTTACGGAGAAACGGGCGAAGGGCGCTAATTTTACGCAGGAACAGATGAAATATATCCGGTCGGTGGCAGCGGAACTGGAGGAGAATAAGAATCGTCTGATCGAAATGAATACCCGGCTGACGGATCTGCAGCAGCAGATGGATGATCAGCGCAAAGCGAGCGTAGAAGTGACCGGGGAAGTCTTTCCGGGAACAACCATTGTGATCGGTGACAGCTCGATGGTCGTGCAGAGTAACATCAAGTTTTGCAAGTTTGAGCGCGTATCGGGTGAGGTGAAAATGGTTCCTCTGTAGGAGGTGAAGGTATGGCGATTGGTGGAATTGATCTGACGACGATGAGTCGTGCGCAGGACTACACGGCGATCAAGCAGAATGAAGACAACAAGGGGATGATGGATCAGGTCAATCTGGTGCATCAGGGACAGAAGAATGAAGAGACAAAGGCGACCACCGTGCATGACAGTGCCAATGCGGATTGGTACAATAAAAAGCAGGATGGGCGTGACAAAGGAAATAATGAATATGCCGGTGACGGCGGAAGAAAACGAGAGAAAAAAGCGACCACAGACCGCGTGGTGGTAAAAGGACGCGGCGGGTTTGACTTAAAGATCTGAGGAGAAAACAATGGGAATTTTGGAAGTAGTGTTGTTATTGGCCGGAGCGGCTTTGGCAGTGGGGAGTTTTGTGATCCCTGTCAAAAAGGAGGAAATGCCGAAAGAATCCAAAAAGATGGCGCAGGATGAGGTTCGTGCGATCATCGACAAAGAGATGGAACTGGTCCGGCAGCATGTGGATGATGTGGTGGATGAATCTATCGAATATGCGGTGGAAAAAACAGAGCGTTCTCTGGAGCGGCTGACCAATGAGAAGATCATGGCGGTCAATGAATACTCTGACACGGTCTTGCGGGAGATCCATAAAAATCATGAAGAGGCGATGTTTTTGTATGATATGTTGAATGCAAAACATCAGAATCTGAAGAATACGGTGTCTGAGGCCAATAAAACGGTGCAGGAAGTGAACGAGAAGAAACAGGAGGCGGAAGCAGCGGTCACTACATTTCAGACGCTGAAAGCGGAGAGTATGACAGTTGAGCAGGTTGTTTTGCAGGAGCCGGAAGCGGAGAAACAGGAGGTGGCTTCGCCGGTTGTCATGGATTTCATGACATCGGGTCAAAAGTCAACGGTTCTGAACCATAACGGCAAGATACTTGAACTGTTCAAGCAGGGGAAATCCGAAGTGGAGATCGCGAAGGAAATGGGACTGGGGGTCGGAGAGGTCAAGCTGGTAGTGGATCTGTATGATAATATGTTTAAGTATGAGACTTTGGAGACTGAGGGAAAATGAAACTGAGATATTATATGCGTGGGCTTGCTGTGGGAATCCTGCTGGCCACATTGATCCTTACAATCGCGAATAAAGAAAACAGGCCATTGACAGATGCCCAGATCAGACAGCGTGCAGCGGAGCTCGGGATGATCGAGGCTGACAGTGTGAAACTGTCGGCGTTGCAGAATAACCAGACTGAGCAGACAACGACAGCAGAAGGATCCGGGCAGACCGAAGAGAAGGTCGAGGAGAGCAAAGCAGCCGAGGAGAGCAAGGC
>CADBNO010000236.1 GCA_902796105.1 uncultured Lachnospiraceae bacterium
ATGCTGTATCCGCCCTCCGGCTGTTCCCCATATCCGATCACTATGTAGAGATACTCACTGTCATTGTATGTCAATTGGAACGGGCTGCCCTTTTTCTCCTCGATGATCTTCTTCAATTCATCTGCCTGTTTCTCCTCGCTCACTACGGTAAACCCTATATCCTGCAATTTCACCTGCTCCTCCGCCAGCATGGAACATCCGGATAGTGCAACCCACGCTGTCGTCAGACACAGCAACAGGATTTTTTTCATTCCTCTCATAAGGTATTCCTGTCTTTTTGTTTTGCTCTATTCTATGTACAAAACAGGCCGGATATGCTATACTGGACACAAACTTCCAAAGGAGTATGATAACATGATACGTGTGATTTTGGTTTTGATCGAAGTGATCCTGTTTTTGGTGTTGGGCAGTCCGTTGCTTCTTGTGGAATGGCTCATCGGCAAGATCAACCCAGCCCTGAAGGATCGTTCCTGCCTTGCTTTGGTAAACTGGGTCTTTGGCTGCATCATCCGCACTGCGGGAGTCACAACCATTGTGCGCGGTGAGGATCGCATTCCGCAGGACACGGCTGTGCTCTATGTAGGCAACCACAGAAGCTATTTTGATGTGCTCCTGACTTATGTACGGGTTCCCCGTCCCACAGGCTATGTCGCCAAGAAGGAGATGCTCAAGTATCCCATTCTTCGCGTCTGGATGCGCAATCTGCATTGCCTGTTTTTGGATCGCAACAATATAAAAGAGGGTCTGAAAACTATTCTCGCCGCAGTGGAACTGGTCAAAAGCGGAATCTCCGTGACAATTTTCCCGGAGGGTACGCGCAACAGGGTTCCTGACACTTTCCTTCCGTTCCACGATGGCAGCTTCAAAATTGCGGAAAAGGGAGGCGTCCCTGTCGTTCCCATCACCATTGTGAACTCCGGCGCAATTTTTGAGGATCACATGCCTTTTATCAGGAAGACAACGGTAGTCATCGAATACGGCGAACCAATTTATCTGGATCAGCTTGATAAGGAAACCCGCAAGCACCTGGGCACCTACGTCAGCAGCATCATACAAAAAACATATTTTGAAAACAAAAAACTGCTTCAGAAATCCTGAAGCAGTTTTTTATCGGATCGACTTTATGCCGGTTCGGTGTCAACTTTATATACATGCCTTGTGTCAGCCTTATGTCAGTTCTGGATTTGCCTTGTGTCAGCCTTATATCACCCCTGCATCATCTTACAGCTTCGACCCCTTAGAGCCGCCGAGCTTCGCCATGTTCAGGATGTTGGTATCAAAAGTAAATGTCAGTCTCTCCTCAATGCGAACTCTCCGCATCGCCAACTGGATCATGCGGTCCAGCAGCTCGTTGTAGGAGATTCCGATGGGCTCCCAAAGATAAAAAGCAAGAGATCCCGGGATCGTGTTGATCTCGTTAAAATACAGTTTCCCTGTGTCCTCATCGATCATAAAGTCGATCCGCGCCACGCCGTTGCAGCCCAATGCCCAGAACGAATTGACCGCCATGCCACGGATCTCCTCCCTCAGATCATCGGAAAGTTCCGCCGGAATCTTGCGCGATACGCTGGCCATTCCCTTGGATCCGCCATTCTTGGAGCCACTCACATATTTATCCTCATAACTCAGTATATCCTTCGTGTGCAGCGGTTCCTCGCACTCGGAAGCGATCGCCTCACTCTCATCTCCTAACACCGCACAATTGATCTCTCGCAAGTTTGTGATGGCATGCTCCACCAACACCTTGGTAGCGTATTTGAATGCATCGTCCAGAGAATTTGACAGCTCTACGCGATTCTTCGCTACGCTGATACCTACGCTGGAGCCAAGGTTCACAGGCTTTACGATCACCGGATATTCAAAGGTCTTCTCCACCTGATCCAACAGCACCTCCATCTGTGCGTAATCTGCCAGCGTGTACTCTCTTGCATCCAGCACAGGGATGTTGTTCTCCTTCAGTACGGTCTTCATGATATATTTGTCCATACCGATGGCGGATGCTGTCACATCACAGCCCACAAACGGAATACCCAGAGTCTTTAAGTAGCCCTGCAGCGCACCGTCCTCCACATTGGTCCCATGTACCACCGGGAAAGCGATATCAATATCGATTGCATTATTTTTGCCGAATTTCTTTGGCGGATAGGGCATCAGCTGCACCTTGTCGTCCACATTGAGCATGATGACGCGCCTGGAATTTTTCAACAATTGATCAATATTTTTGTAGGACTCAATGTCACCGATCCCGTCTCCTATATACATCTCATTTTGCTTGGTCATATACACCGGGATCACCTCATACTTCTCCGTATCCAGATTCATGATCGCCTGAATGCCCGAAATGACGGAAACCTCATGCTCCACACTCTTTCCACCGAATAAAACTGCCACCTTTGTCTTCACTTTTTATCCCTCCCTGCGTTAAAATCAATTCCCGCTAACTGCTCTCACAGATCTTCTTTTTTACCTCTTCGGAGCAAAACGACATATCACCAACATCCTCATGTAATCCTTCCCCGCAAACCAGAAACATAAATCGGCCGAAATACGAGAAATACCTCTTTTAGGCCGTCATTTATTCCCATTTTTCTCTTAAATGTAAGACGATTTTTCCTTTTTCTTTGTTTTCATCCTATTCAAACCACATATTTCAAAGTATATCGCCCTATCTCGTATAAAAAAATAGGCTAAAATTTATTTTTTTAGAGTTTTCGTCCTATTTTTTCTCCCCAATAGCTTTTTAAGTCAGAAAAGTGTTATAAAAATGCCGAAATATCGTTTTTGCGTTCATCCCTTCCAATACTCTATCCTGCCTTCCTTCCATAGAGCCGGCGACTCTGCAGCCGCCCGGCGGATCCATAAAGTCCATAATCGTCCGGCGACTCTGCAGCCGCCCGACGGATCCATAAAGTCCATAATCGTCTGGCAACTATGCAACCGCCCGGCGGATCCATAAAGTCCATAATCGTCCGGCAACTCTGCAACCGCCCGGCGGATCCATAAGATCCATAATCATCCGGCAACTCTGCAGCCGCCCAGCGGATCCATAAAGTCCATAATCATCCGGCAACTCTGCAGCCGCCCGGCGGATCCATAAAGTCCATAATCGTCCGGCAACTCTGCAACCGCCCGGCGGATCCATAAAGTCCATAATCGTCCGGCGACTCTGCAACCGCCCGACGGATCAATAAGATCCATAATCATCCGGCGACTCTGCAGCCGCCCGGCGGATCCATAAAGTCCATAATCGTCCGGCGACTCTGCAACCGCCCGACGGATCAATAATTGTCCGGCAGATCGTTCTCCAACAGGATATATTTGTGCCCCTGCTCTTTGATGGAATACGCGTAGGATAGCGCCTCCTCCAGCTTATCATACACCAGGCACCTGTCTTCCGCAAATCCTTTGCTCAGAACGCCCTCGCGGATGGGCTCCGTGTGCTTCCTGCCCACCAACAGGATATAGTCGCAGCAATCCGCCGCGTAAGTACCAAATTTGTAATTATATTCCCGCTCCTTGTCGCCCAGTTCCACCATACCCGGCGTCACCAGGATCCGCACGCCGTCAAACATGGCCAGAGTTTCCACAGCCGCCTTGGAACCAACCGGGTTGGAATTGTATGCATCATCTATGATCGTCACCAGACCATGCTCCCGCATCTGCATGCGATGAGGCACCGGCTCGATCCGCCGCACAGGGATCCTCAGATCCTTCAGCGCAATGCCCAAACGGTTCGCCACACTGATGGCGCCCACCACGTTGATCACATTATGCGCCCCGATGAGTCGCATGTGAAACCGCTCCGACTCCCCATTCGGCGCCGTCACTGTAAATTCCGTGCCGGTCTGGGATACAGCGATATCCGAGGCATAATACCCATCCCCGCTTTTTATCCCGGGCTTCTGCATATCTTGAGTCTGCGCACCGCTTGCAACAACATCCTTTGCCTCTACACTACTTGTTCCGACACCATCTGTTTCTACACTGCCTGCCCCGATATCCTCTTTCGCTGCGCCGCCTATTCCACTGCTACCTTCCGCGTAATAAAACGTCTTGTTCCTATATTCTCCTGCTTTCTCCTGAATATAGGCGTTATCTCCGTTCAGGAAAAGCATACCGTCCTCCGGCAGAGCATCCGCCAGCTCAAACTTGGTGTTCTTGATATTCTCCATGTTGAAGAAAGTCTCTAAATGCTGCGGTCCGATGGAGGTGATCACACCATGGTGCGGGTGTACGATATCACAGATCTCCTTGATGTCGCCCACATGCCTTGCCCCCATCTCGCAGACGAAAACCTCATGGGTGCGCTTCAGCGACCCCCGAATGGTACGCACCACGCCCATGGGCGTATTGTAACTCTCCGGCGTCACCAGCACGTGGAAGCGCTCCTGCAACAGGGTCTGCAGATAAAACTTCACACTTGTCTTGCCATAGCTGCCCGTCACACCGATGATCTTCAGATCCGGCACCTGATGCAGCTTTTTCTTTGCGTCATTGATATAATACTGATTAACTCCCGATTCTATGGGATGGTTGATCACATTGCAGACCAGATTCATAAAAAACTGAACCGCCACCAGGATCAACAGCACGCCGTTTAACGGTTTCCACCCTGCAAACCGGAACACAAGTGCCGCACAGACCACCGTAAGGATAAAATCCGTCGCCATCATCCGCTTCACCCTTGCGGTATAAACCAGTTTCTTCTTGGATTTCATATGCTTCATCGCCCGATACACGACAAAGATCAGAAGCAACGTCAAGTACCCGACAATATCCAGCGCAAGCACCGGCAAAAAGATCCTGCAGATTCCCAAGAGGACGCAGAACACCAGGATCCACTGTTGGCGGATGTTTTTTTTCAGCCAATTGATATGTTCCCCGTTTTTGTAGCCGTTGAGCTGAAACATGTGCATGTTGTAGCGAAACGTCAGATAAAAGGCGGGAACCGCAAGCACTGCGGCGATCAAAGTCCTTATTTCCATTATGTTCTCCCACTATAACGCATTATATCTGAAAAATGCGAGCTTATAAGATCCAGAAATGCGACCTCTTAAGATCCGAAAATACAGCCTCATGAAATCTGAAAATAGGACCTCATTATGCTCCGAAACAACACAGGCTGCTCCAGAAACGAAAAATGTCCTGTCCCCTGCAACACTGCCAGTCCGGAGTTCGGGATCCTCTCCTCCATCAGCTTCCCATCGCTGATGGGCGTGGCCGTATCTTTGTCCCCCCAGATGAGCAGCGTATCCTGCCTGATCCTGGGTAAAAGCTCCGTCAGATCCTCATTCACCGCCATCACCAGGCACTGCCGCATGATGGGCGTGGCATTCCGATAGTCCGCCGAGCCCTGTCTGCTCCGCCAATCATCAATTACCTCGGGGAACAGTGCATAGATCAGTTTCAGATTCAGGATCCGCTTCAATATCTTGTAGCGTCTGATCTTCATTTTCTGTGCAAAAGACCGCTTCGGCAACACACCTGCGCTGTCGATCAGCACAATATTGGTGATCTCAAAGGGCAGACTCTCCCGTGTCGCCAGCTTGATGATCACTCTGCCGCCATAGGAATGCCCGATGAGCGTGGCTTTCCTGATGCCCAACGCCTCCATGAATTTACAGAAAAAATCTGCATAGGCATCCACATTCCAGGCCTCTCGTGGCTCGTCACTCCCGCCGAACCCCGGGAAGTCAAACTGCACAAAGGTATACTTTTCATTGATGGCATCCGCCACGGAATCATATACCCCCAGGTCGGTTCCCCAGCCCTGCAGCATCACCACCGTCTCCTCACCGTTTCCTGTTATTTTGTAACAAATATTATATCCGTCAACTTTTATATTCATACCCGTATTATATGCCGGAAACGTTTTCTTGTTTCATTTCCGGCATTGTTTTCCCATTTATTCTCTAACTTGAAAGCCATGCAGCGCTCAACACCCCCCGCCGCAAGCAGCGAGACATCCGTCATTTCTGCTGCATGACTGTACTCTCTTTTGCCATATCCTTTTTCTTCTGGGCAATCTCGTCCTTCAGATCTCTCGCTTTGTCCTTGATCCGCGGGTTCAGCGTTGTAGAAACAAGCATATTCCCCACGATCCTGGATGCGCTGTCATAATCGTCCAGTTGTATCGCCACTGCTGCCAACAGGTAATCCAACGTCCCCTCATCCATTCCGCAGATGGGATAACTCTCCGACTGCACTGCCTCGGAAAATCCACGGTATGCATTCTGGTAAAACTTTCTCTGCAGCTGATTCACCGCCTCGATCTGTTCCCTGGACAGATGCTTTTCTTCGTCCAGATACTGTGCGTAACCGCGCAACAACCACGCATTTTTCAGACAGATATACGCCTTTTCACTGGTCTTTGCTTTTTTGACAATAGCACTGGCCAATGCAAGCTGATAGCGTTCGATCGCCTCCTCATACGTGTAGGTATCGTCCGCATAAGTGTGTAATCGGACTTTGCTGCTGATATTTTCCCGGATCGCTGTCGCCTGCTTAGGTGTCACACGGGGGAAAAACTTGGTAAGCGCCGCGTAGCCGCACTTGGGACAGAGCAGGACATCGTACTTTTGTACATCGATTCCTTCGTACACAGGACGCAGATCCTTATCCGTTCCCAGAAATCTGGTTTTGCCCGCCTTGGGCAGTTTCGCCAGAAACTCCGCATCACATATGGGGCAGAGGTTCTTTTTCTCATAGATCATATCCTTTTCTTCCGGGATAACCGGAACTGTCTCTACTGCCTTTTCCTTTTTGGTCAGTTCTTCAAATAAATCTGCACCCTGCAGATCATCAAGACCTATGGATGACAAACCATACAACAGATCAAAATCAGCCATATCTCCTACCTCCAAACACAGGCAGTTTCCCCCTATGCCTGTTTCATTATCTCATGCCCCACCATACCTGTCAAGGCAGTAAACGCCTGACTGCCGCCACCGCATGTGACAGCAGCGGACGGATCGGACGCAGCATCAGCCAGACCGCACTATAGATCCGATAGCCTGTCTGATCGCAGGAAATCTCTTTGCCGTCGCGATACAGCCCGGTCATCACACCGATCATCTGATCCTCCCGCAAAGGTCCTTCGATCTCTTTCTGGTTATCACCCACCATATAGTAGCCGTCTTTTTTCCGTTTCCAGATCCGGTGCAGCACCAATATGCCCGCATCTCTGCGATAGAGCATAACGTCCCCTCTTGTGTACGGCATATGGTCTGCCGGCGCCAGAATGACACTGTCCCGCCCCGGCAGCAGCAACGGATACATGCTGTACCCGGTTATGGGCAGTTGTACCGTTTTTCCCTGACGCAGCAATTCATCCGCCTGTACCTTTATTCTGTTTCCGGCATTTGTGTTCCCGTCTGTCATGCGCCTTTACTTTTCCTCTGAAATAATGTTATACTGTAACTGTTCAGCCCTTGTCAGCTGTCCCCGAAAAGGAGGTATATATGCGTCAAAATCCAAATTTTACTCCATTCCGGCTGCAGAACGGAACCTATCTTCTGCCTGTCGGTCAGAGTGTCAGTGATCTCAGACCGACACTGCAGCTCAACGAAATGGGTGCTTATATCTGGCAGCTGCTGTCCTGCGATCGCACGTTACCGGAACTCTGCGCTCTCTGTGCAGACCGGTTTTCGGTTCCCGCCGGACAGTCAGATGAGCTGCGCAAGGATATCCTGAGTTTTCTGAATATCCTAAATGAACGGGGTATGCTGCTCGCTCCGCTTCCCGTTCCCGGCGCTTCAGATCATTGTTGTCATCATCTGTCCATCGCCGGTATCTCTCTGAATCTGTATGGTCCGAAAGAGGCATTCTCCGAGCAGTTTGCCCCCTTTGAAGTCACTGCTTCCGATGACGCCATGCAGAATGTCATCGTATTATACGGCTCACCGGCCAGCCATGAGAACGGAATACTCCTGATCCGCAACAAGGAGCTGTCGATCCTGGAGCTCGAGGAAAAATATATCCTGCTCTTTCACGAGACATCTCTTGTACGCGAGCTGCATCTGAAAAAAGACGGTTCTCTCGCTCTGTTCTACTGTATTCCTCAGGCGGCGCTTGCCGAGGACCTGTTTCACGCCATGCGCTTTGCCTACCTATATCTGGCACAGCGACACGGGATCCTTGCCATTCATTCGGCTTCCATCCTATACCGCGGCTACGCCTGGCTGTTCTCCGCTCCGTCCGGCACCGGGAAATCCACACATGCGGCGCTTTGGCACGATATTTTGAACACACCTTACATAAACGGGGATCTGAATCTGATCCGGGCAGCCGGCGATTCCTCATCCTTTGATGCACGGCCTGTTGTGTGCGGTCTGCCCTGGTGCGGCACCTCCGGCATCTGTGACACCGCCTCTTATCCCTTGGGCGGTATCATTTTCCTGAAGCAGGCACCGTCGGATTCCGCCAGACCTCTTTTGGGTGATGACCGGGTCCTGGCTTTCTCCCGCAGACTGATCTCCCCATGCTGGGATAGCCAAATGCTGGAGCAGCAGATTGCCCTGTCTCAGAAAATTACAGCGAACATCCTGCTCTGCAGGCTGTTCTGTACCCGGGAGGTCTCTGCGTTAGAAACGATCCGGGCGGAGATCGACCAATATCTGGAGATCAGCCGGTAAGCGCTTCGATCTCCTTTTTCTCCAGAATCCGACACTTCTGCTCCCCGATCTGATAGACTCTTGTACATACTTTCAATACAGTCGGACGGTGTGTGGTCACAATGCAGGTCCTGGGATATCTGTCCTGCATGATATTCTGCAGCACCTGCTTTTCCGTCGCCGCATCCAGCGCCGAAGTCGCCTCGTCCAGCAACAGGATCGGTGACTGCCGCAGGATAGCCCTGGCGATGGAAAGCCGCTGCGCCTGTCCCTCGGAAAAACCGCCGCCTCTCTCTTTGATCTCGCTGTTTATCCCGTCCGGTAATTTCTGCACAAACTTCCATGCACAGGCCGTTTTCAGCGCCTCTATGATCTCTTCGTCCGTGGCATCCTCCTTGACATTGCGCATATTCTCGGCAATAGTGCCGGAAAACATCGTATTTCCCTGCGGCACATAGGAGATCAGCTGTCTCACCGAAGCAGACAACTGCATATCCTGCCCGCCCTCACCGGCAACGACACGCACCTGTCCTCCCTGTGGAAGAACCAGCGCGAGCAATAGCCGCAGCATAGTGGTCTTACCTTCTCCTGAAGGCCCCACCAACGCAACAACTTCATGGGGATGTGCTTCCAATGACACCCCATCAAACACCTGATTGCCGTTCAGATACGCGTAAGTTACATCTTCCACAGATATGCCCAGTCCATCCGCAGCGTGAGCCTGATATAATTCTTTTACCGCTGCCTTCTGCCCGAAATCCTCTCTGGGAAGCTCCACAATATCCATCAGTCTGGATGCAGAGGTGGTCAGCGAAATGGCTGTCGGCACCAGCGACAAAAGACTGTTCAGCGTTCCCGTCAAGGTCGCCGACAGCGACAAAAACATGGTCATGGTACCGTAACTGATGGCTCCGCTCCACACACGGAAGATTCCCCATCCATAGGATGCATAGGATACGCACATGCCGATGAACGTCATGACCAGGAAGATCAGGATCGATATTTTCTGGTAATTCATCCGCATGGATATGTACTCTTTTTGAAGCTCCTGTAATCTCTGTGTATACAGATGGATCATATCAAAGGCTTTGATCGTCTGCACATTGGAAAAAGCCTCCTGGTTAAATCCGGACATTTTGGCGTTCATGACCGAACTTCGCATATTGGTCTTCTGCATCCGGGCTGTCAGTCTGCGGGAGAAGAACAGCGTCACCGGCATACCCAACAGCGCGATCGCGGCAAAGCTGGCGTCGTAATGCACCACCATGATGAGCGCACCGGTAAAGCGAAACAGATAAATGATAAAATTAGGGATAAAATTAAGCACACCTGACGCAATATTCGAGGCATCCGACCCCCAACGGGACAAAAGATCACCGGTGTGATACTGATCCAGGGATTCCCAGTCTGTCTCCAATATTTTTTCAAAGATATCCGCCTTGATATCCGCATCCACTTTCAAGTTGATCTGCGTGGAGACATAGCCGGAGATCTGAGTGATGAATGTACTTCCCAGGTTCATCCCGATCATCACACAGAACGTCCAGATCACCTGCCCGGTTTCGTGTCCTGTGATAATGTCCACCAGACTCTTGGATACCAGACTTCCCACTAATGAAAGGATCGTCCCCATGATCCCCAATAGCGTATACAGGATCATCGCCTTCCAGTGGAGCTTTCCGTACCCTGCGATCCACAAAACCCTGTGCCACAATTCTTTTATATTTTCTTTTTGTACGAGATAACCCACTATTTTTCGTATTCTGCCCATTCCAACCTCTTAAGCGCACTTGTCCAAAGGTGATGTTATCCCGAAACCTTCAGAAAAAGTTACGCAATCGAAAACAGCACCGCCTGCCAGGCAGGTGGTGCCATCCCTTGTCTTTCTCTCTCAAAAAGCTTAGTCAAATTTGCCCTGTACATTTACCTGATGTGTACAAGCGATCGTGGAAGAAACAACTGTCAGATTCTCCAGATCATCACTCCATACCTGCATCAAAGAATTGAACTGGTCACCGGACTGATATGAATTTCCGTGGGAAACTCTGGTCAGTGTAGCGGTAGCACCGCTTACCTGCACATCAAATCCCTCGAACTGTACGTTGCTGACCGGTCTGCTGAATACAACAGTGATAACCGTGCGCTCGGAAATATGCTCCACTGTGCCGGGATGCGTTGCACTGATACGGAATGTGCTGTATCCGCCTGCATCCTTCTGATCCTTTGTGATATCCATGGACCAGCACTCGGTATCGTTCGCATAGTCAATCTCTGCTACTCCGCTGGCTGCATAAATGCCCTCTGCCAGATCCTCATACTGCAATACTACAGGTCTCTCGTAATTTTTCATAATATACACCTCTCCCCTGAAGCTCCTCAACAAAAAGTTTCTCTGTTTTAACAATTTATCATACTTTTTTTTTAATGTCAACGTTCCTGTCGAAATAACTGCAAATTTTTTACCAATTTTCCACGCGTTCCTGCCGTTTTCAGGACCGAGAACAGCGAAACCTTGCGGATCAGACGATTGTTGCGGCAAAACCGGACCAATGTGATCGCCCACAACACCGGCCAGAGTACGATCCATTTCCCCGCCTTCGGATAATTCAGCCGCATCTGATGGTGAAACTCTCTGATGTAATCCCAAATGCCGTTGCCCCGTAGCGCAACCATGCGATCCTTTGCTGTTTTTCCAAACTCCTCCGCCTGCAATACTTCCGCCATAAAGTCTTCACATGACAGTCCGGTGTCCGGATCCATGAATGCGATCCGTTCGGCCGGCAGCCCCAGATAGCGCACGCAGACCAGACTTATCAGATCCGAAAATCTCTTGATCCCGCACTCCCGGACCAGCCGCAGGTACTCCTCCTGTACCGGAGCATCTGTTTCCCGGTTCCACAACACTACCCAGTCGCAGAGTAACTTCAGGCCGAAGCCGGATCGCAGGAAATGTTGCAACATATGCAGCAGCAGCTCGTAGGCATGATACGCCTGATCCGGGATCACAAGCGGCAGCCCGGACACCGTCACCGTCTGCGAATGTTTCTCCAAAAGCGGCACCTGCTCCTCCAACAATGCATTAACCCGTTCATCATCAAAGGGTTCTGCAAACATGGTATGCAGCTCCGCCTCGATCTGTGTCCTCCCGCGTTCCGTCGGAAGGCTGTACACAATGTGATGAAGTGACGGCTGCCACTCTTTTTGCTGAAATCCAAGCTTCTCCAGACAGCGCGCCGCCTTTTGTGCATCCTGCAGATCCAGCAGTAGCAGGTCAATATCACCGCTTTTGCGCAATTCCGGTACCGCATAATAAGACGCTGTGCCCGCACCTTTTAACAAAACTGTCCGTATTCCCTCCGCGCACATCGCCTGTTGGATCTGCCAGGAAAGGTACAGTAGCCGGTAATTCTGTCTCACTACCGTCTGCGCCAGCCCCTCTGCTCTTTTTAACAATTCCTGCGGAAAATTCTTCTGCCGCCGCAGTTCCTCGTAAAGCAGCGAAATAACGCCGTGTTTTGCCGCTATCTCCACAATGGCAGCCCAATCGCGATTCGCATCCTGCCCGATTCCGTCCGTTTCTGTATTCTCCTGATCCGATTGCGGCGTTTCGCTCTTTAGCGCCTGCGAAAGCATAGTAAACAGTCTGTCATATTCTGCTTTATATTCTGTCACCATTTCATTCACCCTTTTGCCTCTCTTTCAAAAGAAGACCGCCCGGGCAATCTGACTTCAAACGCATCCTGCAGTTCCCTCTTTACCCCCTGCACATTCCTCGTATGACCGGTATCATTGATGCACAGCACACTTCCGCTGCCGTGTCGGATCTCGCGGAGAAGTTTTTCATTTGCTCCCCGGTCCTGAAGCTCATAATACCGGAAACCGCGCTGCACATTGCGCGGCACGAACTGTCCGGAAAGCTTCTGCCACTCCCTGAACAGATATTGATTCACATCCGTATCCTCACGGAACCGATTTTCGCCAAGACTTTCCAGATAAGCTCTCTCCCTCTCCCAGACAGCCTCATATGTGCTGCGCAGCAACGGTGAAGGACCGTGTACCGTATACAGGCCGGACAACTGTGGATAACAGAGTTCCAACAGGTTATAGCCAAAATAAAGGGGCGGGTATCCTACATGCAGGAACTGCCCCGGATGGGTTCGGAAACATTCCCTTTTTCGAAAATATTTCGCCAACACCAGCATATTATTCAGAAACAGATGCGACATGCCGGGATTCTCCGGATTGGCCACCACCGGCTGCAACGCCAGCATATCACAGGGCAATCCATCCCGGAAAAAATCCTTCGCTGCCGTGGGCTTCATCAGAAACATATCGTCGTTAAAAAGGACAAACTTCTCGGCCAGTCCGGGGATCCGGTGCAGATAGCGCTCTATCAACGAACTGTTGAACACCGGCAGGCTGTCAACCGGCAGGAACTCTTCATGGCGCACGATATGCAGCTTCGGATGCGCGATATCCAGCCACTCCGGAAGATGCCCCCAGGTAACAAAATGTATCTTACGCACCCACGGTGCAAATCTCTCCACACTGCGGAACCAGTAGCGCAGGATTCCCCAGCTTCTGTATCGTTCCTCCCGGTCACCGTAATCCGAGCGGGCCTGATAATTTTTCTTTATCTCCTGCCACGCCTCATCTTCCCCGTTCACCCAGGTTATGACAAAATCGATCTCCTCCGCCATACTCTTCCTCTCGTTCCCCGCTCATTGCCTCTCCAAGCCCTATAATACATAAATCCTATTCGATGGCCAGCTGATACAGACTATCCGGATTCTGCCTGAAATAATAGCAGACAAAGTCCTCATCCTCGTAATAAGTATGCAGTTCGCCCGGATATAATTGCTCAAAATCATTACACCACTTTTGCAGACACGATTCCACCATCATTCTGGAATACAGCGAACTGTATGCCTTGGATGAGATCGGATACCGGTAAAAAGATGCCTGTGCAAGTTCCGGTGAAATCGTACCGTTGATGATCTTTTTGCCCTCGCTGACAGGTGTTTTATAATACCTGGTATAAGTCGACCGCGCCAGCCAGGCCGGTCCGGTGAAAAAGTGGTTCTGACCGTACTGAAGAGGATGTTTCTCCACATAGAGGAACACATATTCCGTGGGAAGTTTATAATCCTCCGACGCCATCTCATTCACAAACCGGATCGCCTCCTCATGGTAACCGTACTGGATCATGTGATACAGCTCATCTACCGTGGAAATAACCGTGTAGCTGTATGGTTTCATGGTCCGGTTCAATTTGTCTGTCACCAGTACTGCACCATTGTATCTGGAAAGCTCAAAGTACAGATACCCGTGAAAACTGCCAAGCAAAATCGTTCCCAGATAACAGGAAAAAACCAGAACCGCTGCAAGCTTCGTCATGCTCTCGCCTTCCCGCTTCAGCTGCAGCAGATACAGCACGACATCTGCCGGTATCAGGCAGACACTCACCAACAGCAAATGGGCAATGGAGCACAGTCTGGAGCCGGAGATCAAAGTCGGCAAGCCGATACTGTCCGCCGCAAACATCATCATGTAAACCACCGACGCCAGAACCAGCCCCAGGTAACCGTCAAAACTGTCCGTGCGCATTTCTTCTTTCGTCTTGTGCTTGACGCGCGCGTAGACCATCACAAAAATGCGGCAGGCGACAAAGACCGCCACTGCCAGCACAGTCATGCGGATCAGGAAATCCGCCCTCCTTTGTCTGTACAAGGCCACGTAAGCAAACCAATACAGGTTACGGACGATCTTGTAAAGCGCCAGTCCGGCTCCGCGCACGACCCGTTTCACCCGGCTAAACGCAGACGGTTTGGAAACCGTAGGCTGTGTCGGCTGAACGCTCTGGGTTGTCGTCCCGTTTTGGGTTGTCGTCCCGTTCTGGGTTGTCGTCCCGTTCTGGGTTGTCGTCCCGCTCTGGGTCGTCGTCCCGTTCTGGGTCGTCGTCCCGCTCTGCGTCGTCGTCCCGCTCTGCGTCACCGTCCCGTTCTGGGTCGTCGTCCCGCTCTGGGTCGTCGTCCCGTTCTGGGTCGTCGTCCCGCTCTGCGTCACCGTCCCGTTCTGGGTCGCCGTCCCGTTCTGCGGGAGCAGCTGCGACAGATCCCCGGTCACTTCTTTACCGGTCCGCTCATCGATAACGATAATTTCCTCTTCTTCCACATTAATTCCACGGATGACATTGACTGCCCATCCGATAGACCCCTGGAAAGGTATCCCTGTTGCCAGCGCAAGCCCCATGGGAGCCACAGCGATCACAAATGCCACAACCACCGAGAGTACCAGCGGCACCAACCGTTTCGGGTGCAAGATCTTATGCAGATTCAGCGGCACAAACGCAATACAAAGGAAAAACGCCATAATCGTCGGATAAAAATGGATGGCCAAAGACAAAGCCAACGCCATGATGAAAACCAGCAGATTTTCGTTCAGGATCCACTTTTGTATAAACTTCTGCCAGGAACGCCTCACCCATCGCAACTCGAATCCGCCTTTCCCCTGCCCTTTCAGATACCGGAGCAAAAAAGCCGCGCACAAAAAGATCGTATAAAAGCCGAATTCCTGTGGGATCGTCCATTGCAGACGAGCCATACTATAGATTTCCGTAGTTCCGATCACACTCACGGTCAAAAACAGAGTCAATGCCAGGATCGGCGTATAACGCGACCGGAAGATCTCCTTCAAAAAACAATAAACACTCACCAAAAGTGTCAGAATATGCACACCAGCCGTAAAGAGCATGCAGCTGTAGATCCTGATGCCGAACAGAACATGTAAGGCATAGACAAAGCAATGCATCCCTTCCGGATACACCCCAGCCGGGAAAACCTCTCCCTGCGTCAAGCCATAGATCCATGCCGTATGCGGATACATATCGCCGGATCCGTAGGAATAGGTCTGAAATGCTCCGTAGCTGAAATAGATCATGCCATAGCAGATAACAATCCCTAACAGCAGGAATTCCCCCGCATGGCTGCCTATTTTCCCGAATAGTATTTTGAGCTGCCGGCTGATCCTGCTGCCCAGTGCTGTACCGCCCCGATACAACAACTGTTTTACGCCGTATGTGCCGACCACAACCCTTCCGGCCCGTTTTACTTTCACCTTTTTCTCCGGAATGCCGCGATACACGGCAATGGCAATGCCGCCGTAAAACAACAGCCGCAGCAGCCATGTGTGCAGAATCCCCGCAAGCCCGAACACAATGGTAAGGATATATACAAGCAACACGCTTACCGTCGCGCAGAACCCAAACCGGAAGGTCAGCGATTTCCCCTTCAGATATTTGCGAAACATAAGTGCCGGCCATACAAATACCAGGATCATATATGCCCCAAAAACTTTTCCGAATTCCAAAAGCCAATATAACGTGATCATCTTACCATTCTCCCAACTCTACACTGCCATCCTCCGTCTGCCTGTTGGCAAACCGGATCAGGGCTCCGTCAAAGGCCCTCTTTGTGAGAAGCGCCAGTTTCACCGGTCGCTCCGTCTCGACCTCCGCGATGATGTTTTTCTCGTATTCCGCATCAATCCCATATAAATCCAGGGGGATCTGTATCTCCCCCGATCCGCCCCGATCATCCCGCCACAGAATAAAGCTCTCTGTATGCCGGTAAATCGGCGCAAACCCCACATTCTCCATGCGCATACTGATTTCCAGTCTGCAGCCCTTCTCGCTCTTTCTGCGTCTGATCCGGGCATTTCTCAACACAAAGCGATATCCCAGATGCGCGCCGATATAATCGTACAGCGAATGCTCTGAGAACGCTCCTTTCTGCCCGCAGGAGACGTTCTTCCAATGATCCAGCAGACGACTGTCATGCTGCCGGTTCAGATAAGTCACATGAATACGCGACAGATACTGCAGTATTTTGTCCGCAGAAAGCGTTTCGGCATACCCATCACCCCAGACCGCTTCCCCGCCGCACGGTACCGCAAGACCCGCCTGCCGCATCTGCTCGATTTCGGCCTCCCGAAGATTTTTGTCCATGCTGTATGTCCCTATATCATTCACGGAACCTAAAATGGCATCATCAAACACTCCGAGCATCCTGTTCTGTATCTCCTTTGCCTGCGCATTCTGCAATAGGAGTTTCCTCTGCGCCGGGGTCCGCACTGCCCGGTATATCCGGTCCTGCATGGCAGCCTGCGCTGTATCCGCAAGAGAAACCAGATATTTTTCCTCCAGATAACGGGAACCGTGCATTTCTCCCCAGTTTCCGATCAGAAGTCCCTGATAAACAAATATCTTCTCACCGAAGGACGCCGCCATCAAAGTCACCTGCTCCATATGTCTGCTGACAAGTCTGAACAGTGACGGTTCTCTGCCCATCGCATCTCCTGCTGTATCATAGCAGACGCGGAGCAGGATATCTTTTTCCGCCCGCACGAACAGATCCAGTATTGCCCGCATCTGCCCCAGTGCCTCATCGGGAAGCTCACAAGCTGCATATCGCCCGATGTTAAAGATTACCAGCACTAGTCGTTCCGTATCGGTCAGACTGTTGCGGATCTCCTCCTCTGAAAATCCGTCACCTGCCGAAAAGGGGAAGATCTGATACCATCCTCTGTCCGGATTTACAGGCATTTCGGTACATTCTGCAAATAAAGCTTTATGAAACCACGTGATCATTCAAATCCTCCGCATCCGGCATACTTGTTTCCTCCGCTGCACACCGCTTCCCCGAATCCGGCCGGATCCACCGGATCCTCAGCCAGACCGCCATAACCGAAAAGGTCATCCGCAGCATATAAGCAAGCGGTCCCAGTCCCCAGTGCATACTCGTTCCTTCTGTGCGCTGATGCATCAACGCCGGCATTTCCTCCACCCGGTACCCCAACATCAGCATCTGCAGAAGGACATTGGCATCCGGATATTTGTCATCAAAGTGTCCTGCGCCCGCATAATAAGCGAATGCCCTGCGCCCCAGTCCCTGCAGCCCGGTAGTCGGATCCGTGATCTTTTTACCGGCGAGCAGGCGGATGATCCCGCCAAACCAGGCATAAGCTGCCTTTTTTGCAAAAGAGACCGGATAAGCCGGAGAACCTTGCATAAACCGGGAGCCCAGGACCAGATCCGGACTGTCACCATTATCGTCCACCGTCCGCAAACATTCATATAGTTTCATCACATTGCCAACATCGTGCTGCCCGTCGGCGTCCAGTTGGATCACGTAGGAAAAATCTTTTCGGACCGCATACTGATAGCCAAGCTGCAGTGCGCTCCCGTATCCCATATGGTAGAGCTGTGTGATGACAGCTACCCCTTTTCCCCGTGCCACTGCCGCTGTATTATCTCTTGAGGCATCATCGATCACCAGAATTTCAGCGATATCTGTTACGGAAAGGTTCTGCAATCCATCCAACACAGCACCGATATTTTTCTCCTCGTTATATGCCGGAATGATGATCAGCAATTCTTTTTCTGTATCATAAAAGCTCATAAAATTTAGAAAGCTCCTCTTTCTTCTGGTTGCCGGCTGCCATTGCCGCATGTCCCAGCCGTTCCCTGAGGGCTGCGTCCTGTATCAGTCTGCACAATGCGGAACAGACAGCCTGCGGCGTAAGTTCACACAATAATCCGTCAACCCCGTCTTTTATCTGTTCTCTGTTCCCGCTGCGATCAGACAGCAGGATCGGTTTGCCCAATATTGCAGCCTCCATGACCGCTACACTTTTGCCTTCGAACCGGCTGGCCTGAACAAAAATGTCAGCCTGCCGCATATAGGGGTATGGATTTTCAGCTGCTCCCAACAGAATAAAATCATCCTCCAGGCCAAGCTCCCTGATCCGGCGCTCCAGTTTTGTCCGCTCCTCGCCTTCCCCCAGGACATACCAGCGTGCTCTCTGTCCCTGCATCTTTAACAGCTGCATTGCCTCAATGGAAATCTCATACGCTTTTTGTGCCGTAAGACGACCGACCGACAGGATGCGGATCTCTCTGCCGTTTTCTGTTATATCCTTTACCTGGCTCTCCCGGAAACCGCCTTCCTCCCGCGACATCCGCAGGATCCTCTCCCGGTCTGTCAGCACAGGAAAGATTTCTGTCCGCCCCGCACATTCCGGATAAACCGTGAGAAACACATCCTTCACTTCACCGGAAACCGCAAAGATCCGGTCAAATCGCAGATAACAATCCCGATCCAGTTTGCGGGAATATCCGGCCTGCAGGTAATCGACATGTACAAAGGCAGCCTTTTTGCGGGCTTTTACGTGATCCGTCACATAATACGCCGCACCGCCCTCCAGATACGCCACCGCCAGATCATACTCCTGTGCAAACCGCTCCCCCGCATCGGCGAGCGCACGCCACAACAGCTTCTCTTTCTGCAGCTTTCCGGCCATGATCATCTGTATAAAGTTACCGCACAGATAGGGAAACAGCCGCAAGATCCTGCCTCTGCCAAACAAGGCAAGACATGTCGTCCGTACCAGTTTTCGCCGTCCCTCTGCGCTCAATACGGAGCATTCCGAATAATCCCGGTTTAACAATCGCACATGGTCCGGGAGCTCCTTGCCTAATTCCCCCTGTCCGGTCAACACATACAGATCGATCTCAATCTGTTCTGTGTCCAGTCTCCGGAGCATTTCCAGAAGAGCGATCTCCGCTCCCGCTCTCCCCAACGTGTTGATCACAAAGAGAACCCTTTTCACGCTTCCATTCCTCCAGTTCATGATCCAGAAGAGCCACCTTTAACACTAACTCATTATTCCTGCGTATCACTACAGCCAGTTCTTCAGTGAGCCCGAAGATTCCCCAGATCATACCGGTACCGATGATCATCACAACCCACCAGCCGGATGTACTGAAAGCACCGGTCAGCCACGGCTGTCGAAGCAGGATCCCTGCCAGGATCACCAGAACAGAAACGATCCCCCACGGGACACAAAACGCTTCTGTCATTTTACGGCGTGCCAGAGAAAAAAGAGTTTTTCCCAGGAGCACGATGCCTTCCAGGATCAGAATGAGCTGCATCACCGCCTCCATGCTCATGCCCCCTCCCTCTCCTTTCCTCTCTTATAGACAAGATTGGATGGTTTCTTTCCTTCCCCGCGCTTCATCAGATTCCCTTTGCAGAAAATATGTATGTCCAGCCGGCGCTCCACCCAACGCAATCTTATATAGGAAACCGACCAGCCTACAAACGCGCCGAATACCAGTCCGATCCCGTACCACATCGGCGTAAGATGGATAGCGACCAGACTGCCGGCAAGGGTAGCCAGCACAAAAGCAAGTGACGTAAACACCGCACCCTTCAGATCATTAAAGTAATAAAGAAAAATGATCGCGGCATACATGACGAACAAGATGAAATACCCCACTGTAAGGCAGGGGTAAATCTGCATGACCAGCCCGCCGAAGCCAAACTGCGGCATAAAGATCATACACAAAAAGAATAACATGACCGTCACGATAAACTGGATTCGCACCAGGTTCACCAGTTCATCAGACAACTGCTCAAACATTCTGGATTTCGTCTCCCGGATATCCATCCCTCTTCCGCCGGTCACTGCCTCGGAATAGGCCTTATACCTTTCATGAAAATACATCTCCACGCGGGATATAAAGATCACACTGGCGGACAGATTGGTGAACATCGCCAGACAGGTCGCCATATCATAGCTGGTCATACACACAAAGCTTTTGGCCACCACCAGATGCATATCTGTCGTCCAGAACACAAAATTATGCATATACAACCCTAATGTATACAGAAAGTTGGTCAGCACAAGCTGCCAGTATTTCTTGAAATAACGGAATACCTCCCGGTATCTTCCGCTGTTTCCTCTGAAGTAGCTCTTGACCAGCGCATATTCCAGACTGGCGATCACCAAAAATCCCACATCCAGAGACGCGAGCATGGCGTATGTCACACTCACACGGAACCAATACACCAGCATCAGCGATAAAAGCACGGTAACCGTCATCCCTGCGGTGAAAAATCCCGAAATGATCGGGTACACCTTACAGATGGACAGATACAGCATCGAATAAAAGGTGAGCGTCAATGCGATATAGCCGCAATAGCCCAACAACACATACATCGGCTCTACACCACCCACAAAATGCTCTCTCAGGCAGAACACGATCCCCAGAGGCGCACTGAGCAGGATATTCATCGCCATTCCCACATAATAACAGGGAAGGATATCGTCGTATTTATCCAGATAAATAATGTCCGACAGATACTTTGACAGCACTGCATTGAACGGAGACGCCGTCAGCAGAGAAAAAATAAAAATGTACAGTACGGTGCAGGAGTATAATTCCCTGACCGCATACCCCACTCTGGAAAAACCCAGAAAGATCTGCATCAGTAAAACCGCTCCGATCACCACAAACATAGGCGCAACGGAAATGATCGTACTGTATCCGAAACCGGCAAGATTGGTAGCCAGCGTTTTTTTGCTGTAGATCTTATTCAGTTTTACCCCTATACCAGCCACTTCCACTCACCGTCCTTTCCCAATACCTCTTTATAAATCTCGTGATATTTCTGCCGCATTTGTTCCACCTGGTAATACTGCCGCACTCTTCTATAACCGACCTGTCCCATCTGCTCCCGCATCGGCTGCGAACCGGCCAGCGTAACCATGGCTTCCGAAATCTCCTGCGTATTCATGATGTGCGTGAGGATGCCTGCCGTTCCAAGCTCATCCCCTTCCTCGCCATAGATCAGCTCTCTGCAGTTTCCGACATCCGTGGAGATCACCGGCTTACCGGCAGCATAACTCTCCAGTATCGTCAACGGCTGCCCCTCACTGATACTGGTCAATATCGTAAAGTCCATCCGTCCCAGATAATCCCTCACCTGTATCCTTCCGGTGAAAATGACATCCGGAACTTCCAATGCCTCCACCAGCTCAAAGCACTCTTTGGCGTATTCCGCATCTTCATCCGTAGGTCCCATGATAAAAAGGCGTAGATTCGGTACTTTCTCCTTCGCAAACGCAAATGCGCGGATCATTGTTTTTACATCCTTGATCGGTGTCACTCTCAACACGGCGCCGATCTGGATATAATCCTGCTCCTCAGCGCTTTTGCCCGGCAGTCCCTCAAAATTTTTCACAACGATCCCGTTGGGTGTCAGTCTCGTCTTGCGCATCGGGCAGCCCAATTCTATCTGGAGTTGCCTTGCGTGTCCGAACAGCGCCGTAACGACATCTGCCTTGTCATAAGCCAGTCTGGACATCTTGCGGAACTGCTCGATCCAGATATTTTTATAGATCCCGTTCACCCACGTCGCCTTAAGGATCTCCTCCTCCCGCTCACGCGTATAGATCCCGTGCTCTGAGATCAACAATCCCGCCCCGTAAAAATGCTTTGCCATGCTGCCAAGCACCCCCGCGTAGCCTGTGGCAACACAATGATAAATATCGGCCTTCGGGATCGTGGTGTGCAGGATCAAAAACAACGGCAGGTAAATGGAACGCATCGTCCACAGGAAATCAGAGAATACCACCTGGGAATAATTTTTGTCATAACACTCTTCCACGATGCGGAAAAAATCTTCCCCCATAAGGATATCATCTATGGACAGATCCTCCTGAAACAATTCAAAAAGGACCTCCCACTCTGTATGTTCCCCCATGATCACACTGCGCATGGCAGCATATTCTCTCTTATCCAGCCGCCTCCGCGCACCCTGCCTGCGGATATCCCGCCAATCCACATCCTCCAGATAAGCCTCATAGACCTCCGTCACGTTATCCGGCAGCTGATATTGAAATTTACCGCTTTGCGATCTGTCAGATATGATCGCCAATATCTGAAAATCCACCGTGGGGAACGCCTTGATCATACTGTTGATCCAGCCCGAAACACCACCCACCACATAGGGATAGCACCCCTCTGCCACAATGCATATTTTCATTGCCTATCTACCGCGCCTTTCCAGTCCGAACGGACCTTCATACCGTAAAATCTCCTCCGAGTCTTCCAGCCTGATCTGCACATTACTGTCCTCTGCATGAATCAGCCATACATCCTGTTCCAGTTTCTGACAGGTACCGTTCTCAATACTCTTGATCTGTTCATCATGTGTCCTCAACAGAAAATAGCCTTCTTTTGCCCCGTCCTTCAGATACAGATAAACAGTATCCTCATTCCGCATGCTGACATAATCCATCGCCAGAAAATTGCGGACTCTCGCATCGCTCTGCGAAAGTGTCGTCTGCTCATAGATGAAAAGCTTTGACCAGCCTTCATAAATATTGCTGTACATTTCATCGAAATAAATCTCCCAGGAATCCGATCTGCTTTTCGGCCAAAGCACAGGATGAAAATCCATAAGCATATTGGAATAACCGACAGAATCCAGAATTCCCCTGATCCTCAATGCTTCCCGGAAAGAATAGTCCTGTGCTCTGTGCGTAATTCCCTGCAGAAGGATATCATCCGTCAGATAAGATAGCATATCCCGGGCATCTGTCTTCACCGCCAGGGTATTTAACGGCGTCCGGGAAACAGCCGTTCCTGCCTCAGACCTCTCCTGCTCCTCCAGCTGATCCAGATAACCGGCCCTGAAATCATAGCTGCAACCGGTCTCGCGATAAAACACCTCATCCGCTGCGAGCTTTTCAGCAAGTGTCATATCCTCGCCATGATGCAGGGATTTACCTGCCTCAGCACCCACTTCGTTGAGCTGCTGCAGGTAAAAATCCACCTGTCCGTTCCTGACCTTCGACGCCTCCCCGGATGAGTCCTGCGTCATAAAAAAGCAAGTGGGCTTCATGCGGAATTTGGTGATCATCGAATATATGGACGGCCAGAAAATATCCTGTTGAATAGACTGTGCATCCCGACTGTAGAGTCTGGTCACTGCCTGCTCATCCGCACCGGAAAAATCCGGGAAATCGACGAACAGTGTATTTTGCGCATTTACCACCGGATACAGCACATAATCGGACATCTCATACAGACAGATATCCAGAAAACCGTATCCCGTTTCGTCATCCATATAGCTTCCGTTCACAGCAAAAACCATACTGTCATGCCTGCTGTTGCGCCAGAAGATACGGGGAAGTTCTCCTCCCTGGAGCTCCACATTATTCACCAGCCCCACCATATAAGTCTTGGATCCTGCACCGGTCACATACCAGGGCATTGAAAACATCCAATCCTCTGTTTCATCGCTCCCGCTCTGTTTCCAGCAGATTGCCTCTCCGCCCAGCAAATATCCCTCGTACATCCGGACTCCATCCGCTATGACATTGTCCTTGGGGATCGCAGAGATACCCAGGATCTCCTGAAGCTTCTGACTCTCTTTGATCGTTTTCACATCTGGCAGGGTGGCAAACAGGATCGGAACCCCCGCGCGCAGATAGGAATCGATATGGGTCAGATAATCCGATTCCTTCAGGCCGGCTCCATCGATCACCACAAGTGTGGGAATGTCCTCTGCACCGGAAAACCGTTCCAGCGACTGCATGGTATACAATTTGTACTTTTTATAGGCACACCATTGCGCTACCACCTGTTCGCTCCCGCTTTCCTCTCCCCCGACAAAAAAGAGATTGGGCACTGTACCCTTACGCATGCCGGACACCCTGTCCTCCGACCAGGAGGCGTCCGCCTGGATGCGCAGATCAGACGCATATTCATTGTTGTTGTAATAGTTCCAATTCTCCCTCATGATCTGGGCCGATTGAAACAAGAACAAAAGAATTGCCATCATCAAAAAAATGACAAAAAATTTTCTTTTGGAAACCATTTTTTCACTCCCTACCGGAATACCCGCAAAAACTCCAGTGTTTCTTTATCCACTACTACCGATGATCTCTTCAGATCTTCCACTGTCTCAAAAAAACGCTCTTTTTCGCCCGTTGCAAAATAAAGCTTCAGCCGGCAGGTATACGCCGCCAGACTCTCCGGGAACTGTTCTGCCGTCCGGTCGCACCATTTTCTGCAAGTTTCATAGTCCTGTATCTCCAACAGGCGCAGACCGACCGATTCATATCTGGCTGCGGTCATCTGCTCTCTTATATGGGCATAGCATTTTTCCGTGATCTCATCCATGATATGGACATAATTCAGCTGCTCCATTTCTGTAAAGACCTTCTGCCGCAGCACCTGATCCATATATTCCAATGTAGGTTCCGCATACAGTGACAAGGTATGGGGCAGATCCTCTGTCTCCTCGTTGATCTGCTTCCGAAACCGCTCCACTTTGACCCGGAAATCATTCAGCGCATCCTGCAGCACAGAAGCGGCATAATGGGCCGTTTCCGAATCCTCACTGTTCAAAGCAAGAGAAATAGCAGAAAGAAAACTCTGTATATCTCCCCGGACAACATTCATCATCAGTGTGCGCAGTTCCGTATCATTGGTGACCTCTATGGCTTCCTCAAGGGAAACCAGATTGCTCTCACGTTCCTCTTCCGCCCTGACGTTGGATTTCATCTTATCCTTGCTGAAGATGACATCCTCCAGATCCACCGGCTCGGAAAAGAAAAATTTATAAAACAGATACGCCAGCAGATAAAACAGCGGTCCCACCACCGGACACAGCGCCATCACCATAAAATGCGTCAGATAGTTTTTATTTTTCCGATAGAAAATCTGAAAAAGCAGACAAAGCACGGAAAGGATCAGATTGCCTGCCAATATCATACACACGAGCATCAATCTGTTCGTCATTCCCCACTATCCTCCAAAATAACGCAGCCTAAACCGATCTCTTCAATACGCTTGATCACTACCTCAGCATCCTTGCGGTTGGTGTTGGACAAAAGCACTCCCAGTCTCCCGCCTGCCAGTATGCCCACATAATCATGCATACGCAGTTTGGAAACGACAATATTACTGATCTCCTTTTTATCCTGCTGCGGATCGTATACAAGCTCAAGCACCATACAATCGGTAAGTCCCTTTTTCTCCGCGCCCATATAGGCGTGAACCAGATTCATAAAAGCCTCTTCATCCAACATCCGGCTGCCGTCCACATATCTTTCTTCCTCCAATGCAGCCAGATAGCGGTTGGCACGCAGCACGGCAGAATGGATCAGCGCACTGATCACAACCAGCTGATTTGCGGTACCCAAAGTCATACTCTCCCACGGCAGCGACCAGATCATAATGATGGTCTGTATCCGGTCCGCCTCATCATAGATGGCGTTGCACATTACCGGCAGGTTTTCATCCAACTGCCGGTTGATAAATACTTTGTGTTCCGCAAGTGCCTCATACAGTGGCCCCAACTCCTGATAACGGATAGAATTTCCCAATACTCTCGCCTTCTTCGATGTAGAGGAAAACAGTCTTGCGTAACTCTCATTCGATACCGTGTATATCGCAACATCCTCACTCTTCATCAGCTGTGCAATGGTTTCTGCCGCATAGAACAGAACCTCTTCCTGACTGTACTGATCCAGCCCTGCAGTGATGCTGTATATTTTTCCCACGCTGTCGCTCTGGTTTACAATCTGCGTCTCTAACGCATCCTTCACCCGGACGTTGCTGTCGTTGATATCTTTGATATCCTGAAGCTGCATGGAAAGATAATCTCTCTCGTTCTTCTGTTCCCGTTTCAGCTTGGTGATATTGTCCCGCATGTATCCCACCACAAGACCGATGATGAACAACTGCGCGATCCAGACGTAGGTGGTGCTGTCTACCATCACATCGAATCCGGATCGTTCCGTCATCTGTTGGGCAATGTACCCGATAACGGAAAGCGTCGCTGCAAATGTAGCCTGCTGCTGCCCATAGAACACAGCAAAGAGCAGAACATAGATCAGATATAGATCCAGTCTGGCAAAATACCTGCTGTTCACTGCCCACTGGTTCAATCCGGAACAGATCACAAAGCAGATCAGATTCTCCAGGAAAGGAACCAGAACCTTCCATACACCGCCCGCTTTATCCAGGATCCGTTCTGTGAGAGATTTCTTTTTCTCCTCACCATAGAGAAATACGCGGCGGTAACGCTTCATATGTTCCACCTGCTTGCGGATAACCTTGGCCGGCTCACACAGGAAATTTCCGGCAAACTCTGCCCTGTAACGTTCATTGGACAAAATACATTTATGCTGCGCCCGGCTTTTCGGCACGATCTCCACGCTATAACCCAGATCCATCTGGATCATCTTCGCCAGTTCCTGTTCCGTCATCTCTTCACCGGATGAGATATGATACAAATGGTATTGGTGTTCCCCGGCAGTCGCGATCCGATAGACGAGTTCCACTGCATCCGACACGTACAAAAGGGAAAAAGTGTGTTCCGCATCCACCGAGATCGTAAAGTGATACATTGCCTCTATGATCATGCGGCTGCACAGATCCCCTGCATCCTCCGCCGACTCCGGAATCCCGAAGACATGATCAAGCCTGAGGATCATGATATCTTTACCACAGGTCCTCCGGTAGTTCTCACACATCTCCTCCGCCTGACTCAAGACCATACTCTTATAACCAGCCGGACTGGCCTCTGTTCCTTCCTCGACCGGGTTTGCATAATCCGCGCCGAACACCTCCTGAGAAGAAAGGTACACAAAACGCCCGCTGCCTGCCATCACATATGACATCAGGATATTCATGGTGCGGGCAGAATAATTGACCGCTTCCTCTTCTTCCCTGCGCCAGTTAAAATTCGTATCATAAGCACCCATATAGATCGTCAGATCCGGGTGAATACTCTCAAAAATCTCGTTCAGACTGCTGCTGTCATACCCGAAACGATACTTTTCGAAAACTCGCTGATACGGCCTCTCATCATATTTGGCTCCCGTCAGAAGGTACACCCTGTGTCCCTCTTTATTCAATTTCACGATCAGATTATTGATAAAGCAGCCGCTGCCGCCGATCAACAGTATGTTCATAAAATCCTTACACCTTTCTCTCCTATGATCCGCATATCGCGATCTTCCAGCAATTTTGAGAACTCCTCCACATCCTTCCGGATCATCCGGCAGCTCTCCTCATCCTGCGCCTCATACTCTTTACAGAGTCCTTCCGCGATCTCCTCCACCGTAAGTCCCTGTCCGGCCATCTTTATCATATCGGCTCCTGTCCGGTTTAATTGAAGAGGCGGCCGGTAAACTTCTCCTGCATGCGGAACGCAAAAAAGCCAATATGCCCCCGCCGCATAGCGCAGAGTATATACTCTCTTTTCCATAGCAGTTTCCCTCATATACGCATAAAAACCCTATCTTAATTAAAGATACCCTATATTTCTGTAAATTTCAATCCTTTGTTTCTCACAGCCGACAATCATAGCCTATATTTTCCATGCAAAAAGAGCCGCAACCGCTTTCTGGTCTCTATCCGGTTCGGACCAAAAAGGGGTTGCGGCTCCGCCTGATTCATGTCACTTTAACGGAACAGCCTTTACTGTCACTGTATTGTCGTCTTCATTCTGCTGTTCTGAACCGTCTCTCGCACGGATCACAAAATAATAGGTCTTTCCTGCATCCAGTCCATCTACCTTCGCCTGATACGGATAGACATCAGGACCCACACCGTTTACATACCCGTCGCCGACCTCCGGTATGAGTTCAAGGCTCTCCGCATTCTTCAGCTCCGGATCCTTTTCAAAATCAAACGGCTCCTTCTGATAATACAGAATATAGTTCACATCATTCTGATCAAGCGCCACATCCCAGCGCACGATCACACCTCCGGATACCGGCTCTGCCTGTCCGATCCCGACGCGCGGCGCAGGCTCATGAGGCGGCCAGGCTGTCGAATCATTGTATACACTGCTCCAGACCGGTGATACATTGTCCTCCTTGTTCTCGTGATCTATGACAAAATCATTTACCAGTGTGACGCCGCCGTCCGTGATATAATGCATAAATCCGGCCTCGTACTCCGCAGCCTTCAGATCCTCCAGCAGAATATCCAACCCGTCTGTGGAATTTCCGAGCAGAGTCTCCTTCAAATGATATTGTTCCGGTCCCTCGGCATACCCCAGTGACAGCACCTGAAACCCGTCAGGGCGGGCAGCCTCGGCGATCAGCTTCGGCGCATAATTATACTTATTGTCCGCATAGTACCCGTCATTGTAGAGAGAAGTGCTGTTGGAATCCAGCATATAACTCTCATACATCACATAGTCCACATAGGGTCTGGGATTATATTTATAATGCGGCAGCAGCGGATTGTAGAAAAAGATCCCTCTGTTCTGGAGGATCAGCTTATCCGGATACTTATCCTTCAATCGTTTCATGAAATCCGCCACACCGGGCGCCGTCCACTCAAACTTGGTCTTGTTGGGACTGCTGTCATCCGTATAACTGTTGGGCGCGCAGGTGTCGATCGTATCCAGGAACAAGCCGTCACAGCCCAACCCCCGTCCGTAGTCATCCGTCAGGATCTCCCGGATCCCCGGAATCTTATCGTTGCCGTCAATAGTCATCTGATCCAGCGCGTCAAACCAGGTTGGATCCCCGATATTGGTAAAGGCACAGTTAAAGATGGGGTTGATATCCGGCTTGCCGTTGAAATCATTGTCATCCAAAAAATAGGAGGCATACCCGGTACCGCCCGGAGACGCGATCCCCTGCGGATCGATATCGTCCAAAAGGTAAGCGCCGGCAGGACGCGGATCCACTCTTGGGCCTGTACCGTTGCCGGTAAATCTGGCATCCTGCAGCATCTGCTCCGGAGTCATTCCGGCTGTTCTGAGGTCCTCCCCGATGGCAATATAGCCCAGAACGATCGTTCCGCTGTCACGGATCTCCTGGATCTGATCTCTTGTGATATTGCCCATCTTCGGATGCAGAATGACTACCTCATACTGCTTCGCCTCCTGAATGATACGGTCATCCAACGCTCCGTAATAAATCATGTATGAGGATTTTTCCTCATAGGCAAACTCGTCTTCTGCCGGTTCCTTTGCGCCGGTCTGGTCCGCCTGACTCTCGGTACTCCCCGGTACAGACTCCCAGTCTCCTGCCGTCGTCCCGAACACACTGTATTCATCCTCATCCGCACAGGCACTGAAACAGGTCACAGAAACCAATGCACACAGCGTTAACAACGCCAACTTACGTTTCATATCACTTTCCCTGCCGTTGCAACTAGTCCTTTCCTTTTAGCTTCTCCCTTTGGACAGGTTCCTCCCTTTCCGAAATCTTTCTGAGTCCAACCTCACGGTGTTCATCCTCATGCCTTCATCTCACCGCTTTTATCCTGTTGTCTTTATCCCGCTGCCTTCACATGCATATCCCGATTGTTCTGCTGGTTCATAACCAACATCTGCAGTCGGTTTTCCAGATTCGCAAAGCTCACATCCGGATCATAATCCAGCGGCAACAGTTCAATATCCGGATATAACTCCTTCAGCTTCTTACAGATCCCTCTGCCGATCACGTGGTTCGGCAGACAGCCGAAGGGCTGCAGGATCACAAAATTCTTACACCCGTGCTCCGCATTGTAAAGGATCTCCGCCGGAATGAGGATTCCCTCGCCGGTATCAAAGGTATGATGGATCACCGGATCACTGATGACCGAGAGATCATCCAACAGCACGGACTTCTCATGCAGCTTCACATTTCTGGCCAGGAAATCCGTCAGCTTATGCGCAAAGGTAAAGAACGGCTTCGCCACCTTCGTCCAGAACACCGTCGCCTTGTCTCTGGTCACTTTAAAGTCTTCGATCTGTTTCCCCTGGCAGAAATAGGACTTTTGGATCACATCCGTCATCTTCGCCTCAATGATCTCAAAATTATTCTCCTCCAGATACCGCTCAATATCATGATTTGCCCCCGGGTGGAAGTTCAGCAGATATTCTCCCACGATCAGCACAGTCGGCTTCTTCACACTATCGTCATACTCGACATCCGTCGCCAGCTTTAAGGCTTTCTTAAATCCTCTTATCGCTCCCGGAATACCGCTCTTTTCAATATGAGAGGTCAGACAGTCCATGGCCGCCTCAAACGCCTTGTCTGCGGCGCCCTTTATCTTCTCATAAGGTCTGATCTTACGCAGGATCTCCTCCAGTGTATCGATCATGGGCAATGCGATGGAAATGATCAAAAGCGACTTGGCATTCATCTTAAAGCCCGGATGCATATCATGCAGATCCACATCATCGTTGGTCATGATGGCAATCTTCTCGTATCCGGCATCGTCCAGTGCCTTGCGCAGGATTGTCGCGTAATGCGGCAGTCTGCAGCATCCCAGATACTTCGCCATGGCCACCGACACATTGTCGAGATCATATTTTCCGCTGTTTAATGCACCCAGGATCTCTCCGATCACCACCTGCGCCGGGAAACAGATATCGTTATGGGTATACCGCTTTCCGAGGCGGATCGCCTCCTCTCGGCCGACCTCCAGCGGAACGGTCTTGATCCCCTGTGACTTGAACGCCGCCGACATGATCTGACAAAATGCATGGGAACTGTTCGGCACCAGCACGATCTTCTCTTTCCGGTCCTTTTTCGTATATTTTACCGGATAAGGATCCGGCAGTTCCTTCACCTCATGGCTGATCTGCTTCGCCCGTTTTCTCTCGATGGTTTCCACAAAGGAACGCACCCTGATCCGCAGCGGTCCCTGCGCATCGCTCTCATCCACTTTCAGGATCAACGGCGCTTTGCCACTGATCTCTTTCATCATCCGCACCACTTCATCGGACAATACCGCGTCATGTCCGCAGCCGAAGCTCACGATCTGCACAAACTCCAGATTCGGATCTGACGCTGCCAGTATACTTCCTCCCAACACTCTGGCATGGAAGTTATTCACGATATCAATCCTGGATTTCCGCAATTCCACATTGGGAAGCTCCGGCAGACTGTCCGCAGTCAGCACCGGCACTCCCATATTTACGAACATCTCCGGCAGCTCGTGATTGATCAGCGGGTCGTTGTGATACGGTCTGCCCGCCATCACCACTGCGAATTTGTTCTGCTTTTTCACATCCTCCAAAACCCTGGCGCCCTCTGCCTTCAGTTCACGGTCGAACTGTTTCTGCGCTGCCGCAGCGTAAGCGATCGCCTTCTTCGTGATCTCCTTATCGATCCCGTAGGTTTCCTCTATGTAAATGCTTAACTGATTCTCTCTGTCCTCGTCGGAATACCAGTAGAAATACGGCGAGTCAAATTTCACGCCCTCATAATTCTCCGGATTATCCGAATTGTGGATCACAATCGGATATCCCTTTACCAACGCACATCTGGAAAAGCTGGTCTCCTCCTTATTCTCGGAGGGCGTCACCACGATACTCGGCATGAATACCCTGTCCACACCCATTTTCGCCAACTCTCTGATGTGTCCGTGTACCAGCTTCGCCGGAAAACATTCCGTATCCGAAGGCACCGCATGAATGCCGTTCTCATAAATCGCCCGTGTACTGACAGGCGATACCTTCAGCTGAAACCCGAGGGATTTCCAGAAGGTCGTCCAGAACGGCATGCCCTCCCAATAGAACAGCGCTCTTGGCAGACCGATCGTGATATCCTGTTTCTCACCCACAATCTCATAGGGATACTCTTTATTCTGCAATTTCTTGCGGGTCTCATACAGATTGGCCGGCTTGTTCGTCTTGCTTGCCAGCTCTTTTACTTTATCTCTCACAGCTGCATCCTTCGGATCGCCCAGGACCTCACCTTTCTCACAGCGGTTGTTGGTCACCCAGCTGTCCCCTGTGGAGAAGGAAAGGATCGTGCGGTTACAATGATTCGTGCAATAAGGACACGGTGAGTTCGCCTCCTGCGTGAAGGTAAAATCTCTTAATTCCTCATAACGGATAAAACTCGGCTGAAAATCAGGCTTCTCAGCCGCTTCCTTTGCGATCAGCGCCGAGCCGATCGCTCCCATGATCCCCGCATAGGGTGCACGGATCACCCTCCTGCCCACGTACTGCTGCATAGCTCTGAGCACCGCGTCATTCTGGAACGTACCGCCCTGCACCACGATCCGCTCACCGAGGGAATCGATATTCGGCACACGGATCACCTTCGTAAATACATTCTCAATGATGGACCGGCACAGCCCCGCCATGATATCATCCGGCTGCTTGCCGTTTCGCTGCTCAGTGATGATGCTGCTGTTCATGAACACCGTACATCTGCTGCCCAGCTTTGCCGGATTCTGCGAGGCAAAAGCCCTGTCCGCAATATCCTTGGTCTCGATATGCAAAGTCTGTGCAAAATTCTCCAGAAAAGATCCGCACCCCGACGAGCACGCCTCATTCACCACAATATTGGTGATGATGCCGTTTTCCAGCCAGATCGCCTTCATATCCTGTCCGCCGATATCCAAAATAAAGGTGGGATCCTCCACATATTTTGCCGCAGCCATAGCGTGCGCCACAGTCTCCACAATGTGTGCCTCCGTGCGGAACGCCTTGGAAAACAGAAACTCGCCGTACCCTGTGGAAGCCGCAGAGATAATATGAAGCGTTGCCCCCGCCTTTCGGTACTTGTCAAACATGGCAAGCAGCGCCCGCTTCGCCACAATCAGCGGACTTCCCTCATTGGAGGCATAGTAAGAGTCTATGATCTCCTCTTTTTCGTTTAATAAAACCAGTTTGGTGGTAGTACTGCCTGCATCCATCCCCAGGTAAGCGTTCACCACCTCGCCTGCCTTGGGCTCATAGACCGGCGGCGTCAGCCGGGGATTTTGCCTCCTGAATTCCGCAAGCTCATCTTCGCTCTCAAAGTAAAGCTTACCCGTCTCCTCGGACTCCTCGTCCTCCGCGTTCACCGCCTCAAATTTGCGGATCAGTTCCTCTACGGTATATTCACCCGCGCCGTGATGGATCTCCTCGATACTCAGCGCCGCGCCGTAAGCCACCATGATCTCCGGATGCTCCGGCACAATGATATCCTTCGGCGCCAGAGACAATCTCTCCGCAAACACATCCTTAAGTCTCGGATGAAACGTCAACGGACCTCCCTCGAACGCCACCGGCGTATTGATGTCCAATCCCTGAGATAATCCGCCGATCGTCTGCTTTGCGATCGCATGATAGCTGGAAAGCGCGATATCCGCTTTCTTCACACCCTGATTTAAGAGGGCCTGAATGTCTGTCTTGGCGAACACGCCGCAACGTCCGGAGATGTCATAAACGCTGTCTCCGCCCTCCGCCAAGGCATTCATATCCGCAGCCTCCACGCCCAGCACAGTGGCCACCTCGTCAATGAACGCACCTGTACCGCCGGCACAGCTGCCGTTCATTCTCATATCGAATACCTGGGACTCGCCCTTTTCGTCATCCCTAAAAAAGATGATCTTGGCATCCTGCCCGCCCAGCTCAATAGCCGTGCCGATCTTATGATACTCCTTTTTTAACGCCAGAGAGTTCGCCACTACCTCCTGCGTGAACGGAACCTCCACCTTTTTCGCCAGATTTCTGGCACCGGATCCGGTCATGCAGAGCTTCACTGCACACTCCCCCACCACAGTCCGGATCTCCTTCAAAAGAGTCAGAATGCTTTCCTTCTGCTTGGCAAAATGCCTGATATACTTGTGATAGATAAATTCATCCTTCTCACTGACCACAATCTTCGTGGTAGTAGACCCCACATCTATCCCGATCTTGTAATTGCCCCCCTGCACCTTCAAATCGTTTTTTTCCTGCGTCATGAAATCACTTATCCTTTGAAATGTATGATTCAACAGTTACTTTAAATGTCCCGTCTCTAAGAGAACGTTCCGCTTCTTTTGCGCATCTCCGGAATCACGTCCGTTTTCTTTTAGGGCAATCCTTCAAAACGCACAACTATTATAGTAACAATTTACACCCAAAAAGTCAACAAACGCAGGAAACATTTACCCAACGCATCTCTGCCGATCACAAAAACAGCATAGCCGGAATTGCTTCCGCTATGCCGCCATGATCTGATTGTGTCTCTTATTCCGTTCTGTGATCATAAACCACCGTTCCGTCAATGATCGTATACAAAGTCCGCGTGAACACCTCCATGGGATTCCCGTCAAAAATGGCAAGATTTGCATCTTTTCCGATCTCTATGCTGCCCATGCGGTCCGCCACGCCGCAGATCTTCGCCGGATTGATGGTGATCGCCTTCAGCCCTTCCTCCATAGGCAGTCCCGCTTTGACGGCCAATCCCGCACAGATTGGCAGGTATTGGATCAGGGATACCGGATGATCTGTGGTGATGGCGATCGGCACCCCGGCGCGATGCAGCACTCCGGCTGTCTTGAAGGACATATTCTGCACTTCTATCTTATTGCGGCTGGTCAGATCCGGTCCCACGATAGCCGGGAACCCCGCCTGCGCCAGCTCCTCCGCGATCAGATGTCCTTCTGAACAATGATCAAGCGTCATGGAAAGTCCGAATTCCTTTGCGATCCGGATGGCGGTGAAGATATCGTCCACCCGGTGGGCATGGGCTTTCAGCGGGATTTTGTTGTCCAGTACCGGTTTCCAACACTCTTTGGTAAAATCCTCTGCAAAGAACTCCCCGTTTCGTTCCGCATTTTCTTTTTGCCGGAAATACTGTCGCGCCTCGAACAACTCCCGGCGCAGCAGCGCTGCAATTGCCATGCGGGTAGAAGGGCTTTTCCCCTGATCCGAATAGTTGACCTTGGGATTTTCACCAAATGCTACCTTCATGGCAGCCGGCGCCTTGATGATCAGATCATCGATCCGCCTTCCGTGGGTTTTGAGGAAAGCAAATTGTCCGCCCACTACATTGGCACTTCCCGGTCCGATCATCGCTGCGGTAATGCCGGCCCGCACCGCATCATCAAAGGCCGCATCCATTGTGTTGATGGCATCGATGGCGCGAAGATACGGTGTGACCGGGTCCACCGTCTCATTGCAATCATCTCCCTCCATGCCTTTTTTCTCCTCCGTGATCCCCATGTGGCAATGTGCCTCAATGAGTCCCGGCATGATCCATGCTCCGGCAACGGGCAGGACACATTCCCCGTTCTCCGGGTGGAGCTCTACGCTCCCCTTTTCTCCGACCTCCACGATCTTGCCGTTCCGGATGTGGAGAACCCCGTCCTCGTATACCGCACCCGCCATAGTCAGGATCTTTCCGTCAACTATATACATCCGTTAATTGCTCCTTCTGCTACCTTCGCTCAACAATCCTCTACCGATCCCGATCCACCTGTTTCTCTACCCGTTGTACCTCACTATTCCTACGTCGCTCCGGCATCGGACTCATCCTGCATTCCTCTTCATTCCGCTCTAAAACAACTGCTCCGCATTCATGGGCTTATCGTCCTTCTCCATGCAGAAATACAGGTTTGTGCCTTCCTGCACATAATATCTGCTCGGTGCTGCCACAATGCCCAGTTTCTCGCCGGCCTGCACAAACTCACCTTCCACAACCTCAATCTCGTCTAACTGTCCGTACGTCACCGTATAGCCATCGCCCAGCTCCATCGTGATCCCTTTGCCCAGCTCCGCCGTCTCAAACACAGACGTGATCTTGCCTTCCGCGCAGGCATAAACATCACTGCCCTCCTCTGCGCTGAACAGAGTAGCCGGGTTGTACTTATACTGATCCAGTGTTGCAAAATAAACACTCCCGTCCATTTTATAAGGCATGAGCACCTCTCCGTTTACCGGTTTCGTCAACCCCTGCTCCTCACTGTAATGCAGTTCCATAGCGGCCTTGTTTTCTATCACAGCTCCGGTCTGGTCCTCCGGCTTCATTGCCGCGCCGTCATCTCCCTGCGGCTGCCCTCCCGTGCCCTGCGAGGTGATCTCACCGCCCTCCTCCAGTATGGCAGCTGCATTCTGTGTCTTGCCCGTGAGCCCCGGGATCTCGATCAGGCCGGAGTCAACCTGCGTCGTCGCGTCATCCTCCATAGGCAGATAATCCAGATCATTCTCTATGTTGGTTGTAAGGTTTTCTTTCTGTGCCTTCGCCTGCTCTGATCCGATAGTGTTCAGCTTGGTCCCTGTAGAATTCTCCAAAGCAGCAAAATCAAGCGTATACCCATCGTTCAACTGTTTCATCTCCTGTCCTCTCATATACAGACCGGTCATGGTCAGCGCTGTCAGTACAAACGCTGAAGATGCCACCATAATGATCCGCTCTCTCCTCATATTGTCGCGTCTGTTTCGTCTCATAATTTTCCCTCTCTCTTTCCGGATTGATCTAATTCCTTTTTTAGCAAGTTTTATCAACTGTTTTCATTTGTAGTCTTGCCGAAAGAGAAAGTTTTATACCAAAAAAGACTGCAGACTTTTATGCCGATACGCATCTTGCGATTTATGACCGGCTTTCCTGTCCACAGTCTTTTCCTGTTCTTATAAAATTACTGTTCCAAAGTTCTGTTCTGAAGTACTATTCTGAGTTTCTCTTCTAAAGTTCTCTTCTGAGTTTCTCTTCTCATAAAATTTGTGCTCTCAGGGAACGCTCTCCGCGTTTCGCACAACACGTAAATGCACCTCTCGCATTCAGGCTCCCCGATCGTACTTTGCCACATCCACATGCTGAATGGTGCCTACATTTCCGTTTTCATACAGAAATACGCCTGTATTGCGGATCGCGCCGTTTGTCTGTCCATTTGCCCCCTGCAGGGTAAAATCTGTACCCACATTCTGCAGACAGATGGCACCGACGCCTTTCTCAGCCAGACGATACAGGACATCCCTGCCTTGCTCGTCTTTCGTCCAGATTTTCAGTTTCGACCAGACTGCATCGTTTTCGTCGATCCATCCGTTTCCGTCCTCATCATACCGGGCCAGGTCGGCGAAACCATTCCCGCTCCGGGTTCCGAACAGTTCGCTGCCGTCATTGACCGTGCCGTCGCCGTTCGCATCCAGCGCCAGATAACCGCTGCCGCTGCCCAGCATGGAAATCTCATCCTCTTCTCCGTCAGCATCCAGATCAAAATAAAACTTCTGATCCGACAATCGGGCCACGTCTGTATCCAGATTGATCACCAGCGGATCGCACATGGTAAAAGACAGATTGAGGTCTTGTGCAAAAGTCTGCGTAAACTCTCTGCTCATGCCCACATTCACATTGAAATTGATCTCCCTGCCATCCGCAGTGCGCACCGTCCCCAGCGTGGAAAACGCCGTGGTCTCCTGCTCGTAACTGTAGGTCTCTTCCGTAAACTGAAATTGTCTGCCCGCCGCGCTGACGATTTCACTCCCTGCATTCTGTGAGGCGTCCGCGTCCTCCGTCAGCCCGTATTTCTCCATCAGTTTGTTGACCTTTTCACTGCGGTCTCCGAATAGCAGTTCAAAAATATACCGGATCGTCAGCTGTCTGAATTCATTCCATGTGTTGTCATCCGTGCGGTTCGCCTGATTCGTCCGTATCCGGACCCGTCCCGCCGAACCGATGGACAGATCATTTTGCCAGTCCTGCAGCGTATACAGCCCGCTTTTGTTCTCCCCGGCGTTTGCCGGCGATTGCCCTGTTTCGTCCTGTTCGGAGTTCGTCCTGTTATTTAAGTTCTGTCTTCCGCCCTGGTATTCCCTTACCGAAAAGCGGCGATAACTTGTCTTTACAGACTGATAACTTCTTGCGGATTCCATTCCTACGATCGCGGAATCAATCTTCAAATCATCCTTCTCTCCTTTTCGGACCCCACATGCTCCTCTATGTAAGCATTGCCTGCTTCATGTCCCCCACACGTCTCACGGCTATACTATGCATGCGCAATGCTTTGAACCTCCTGTTCCTCTCATAAAAAAGGATGGTACTCAGACAGAGGAATCCGTTTCTCTGTATAAATACCATCCGTGGTGTCGCTATTCACTTGGATACCGGTTGGCCTTTCCGTCATCCTGTACCAAGTATATCGACACAATTTTCTTTCTGCTTAACCCTGCTTTCACAGGTTTTATACGACCTGCCCTTACGATTCGTTCTCTTTTGGAAGCGATACGGATCCAACCCGTGCAACAGCCGAAAATATTATACGCGGTTATAGTTGATCAGGCATCCCTTCAGGATGATCTGACGCTCCTCATCGGTCAGCTCGCCGAGACGCAGATCAAACTCTTTGAGCTTCTCGCCTTCGGTGTCTACCACATATGCCTTGATCACTTCTGTCTTATCCTCCACAGCCTTCTTGATGCCGGGGATAAAGAGATAATCCAGATTCTTGAACGGCAGCTCACCCTCCTCGATCAGGAACGGAAGCATACCCCAGTTGATCAGGTTCGAGCGATACCGCTTGGTTGCATACTCGTTGGCAATGTTTGCCCAGCCTCCCAGTACCTTCTGGCAGGAAGCTGCCTGCTCTCTGGCGGAACCGTCTCCGGGCTTCACCGCAAAGATTGTGGAACCGAAACCGGTGTTGGTGTGATCTGCCTCTGTAAAGGTCTGCTTTACGGTATGCATCACAGGCTTTACATCCGGATGTGCCTCGCAGGGATGCTCACCCGCCATTCTCGCCTTCTCTGCCTTCTGGATATCCTTCGCTCTGCCCACATACTCCGGATCTTTTCTGGACAACGCAAACTCCGCCAGTCCCAGAGGATTGGAGCGGTAAGAGGAAGTCTCGCCGGAGGGGATCAGTTCGTCTGTGGTCGTCACAGGATCATGGATCTCGCTGACTACACGCAATACCAGATTCTCGGGCAGTTCACCCATGGCAGGCCAATCCTTGATATTGGGTCCGAACTGGATCTCCACATCCGGGTCAGCCACACCCTTGGAATCAAACACACGGTTCTTATAAATATTCGCATCAAAATGATATTTATACTTGCCGATCTCGCCGTCAAAGTCTGTAGCCGGCGTCAGCACACCCTTATTTGCCGCGGTAGCCGCGATGGAACGGGCATCCATCAGTGCAACAGAGGAAATCTGACCGTTCTGCAGCTTGCTTCCCTCACGGTTGGGGAAGTTTCTGGTGGAATGACGGATACTGAAAGCATTGTTTGCAGGCGTATCTCCTGCACCGAAGCAGGGACCGCAGAATGCTGTCTTCATCACTGCGCCGGTCTCCATCAAGGTTGCACAGCAGCCGTTTTTCACCAGCTCCATATATACAGGCATGGATGCGGGATATACGCTCAGGGTAAATCCGTCGGAACCGATATACTGTCCCTTCAGAATGTCCGCTGCTGCACAGATATTCTCAAATCCGCCGCCGGCACATCCGGCAATGATTCCCTGATCCACTACAAATTTGCCGTTCTTCACCTTATCCTTCAGATGATACTCCACAGCGCCATCCAGACTTACCAGTGCACGTTTCTCCGTCTCGTCCAGAATATCCATCAGGTTCGCGTTGAGTTCTTCAATGGTGTATGTATTGCTGGGATGGAAAGGCATTGCGATCATCGGGCGCACCTTATCCAGATCCACCTCGATCACGCCGTCATAGTACGCCACCTCGCCGGGAGCAAGCTCCGCATAGTCCTCGCTGCGGCCATGGATCTCGTAAAACTCCCTGATCTGCTCGTCGGTTTTCCAGATGGAGGATAAGCAGGTGGTCTCCGTCGTCATCACATCGATACCGATACGGAAATCCGCAGAGAGAGAGGCCACGCCGGGACCTACAAACTCCATCACTTTATTTTTGACAAATCCATTTTTGAATACAGCACCGATGATCGCCAGAGCCACATCCTGCGGGCCGACACCCTTCACAGGCGCACCCTTCAGATAAACTGCAACCACGCCGGGCATATTGATATCATAGGTCTGGTTCAAAAGCTGCTTCACAAGCTCCGGTCCGCCCTCGCCCATTGCCATGGTACCCAGTGCACCGTAACGTGTGTGTGAGTCAGAACCCAGGATCATTTTACCGCCACCGGCCAACATCTCGCGGGCAAACTGGTGAATGACCGCCTGATGAGGGGGTACATAAACCCCGCCGTACTTCTTTGCACAGGTCAGACCAAACATGTGGTCATCTTCATTGATCGTACCACCCACCGCGCAGAGCGAGTTGTGGCAGTTTGTCAGCACATAAGGCATGGGAAACTTCTGCAGTCCCGATGCTCTTGCCGTCTGAATGATCCCAACGAAAGTGATATCATGGCTGGTAAGCTTGTCGAAACGGATCTTCAGCTTTTCCATATTGCCGGAGGTATTATGGCTCTTCAGGATACCATATGCCATGGTATTCTGTGCAGCCGCCTCTTTTGTGATCTCTTTTCCTGTTTTTGCCTGAATCGCTGCGGCCGCCTCCGGTCCCTCCGGGATGATCTCCGTCCCGTTTACCAGATAGGCTCCGCCCTGTAATAACTGAACCATAAATTGCCTCCTTCAAAATATGAAAAAATCAGACTCGAAAAATGCTTCGCATTTTCCTCTCGTTTGTCAGACTCGAAAAATGCTTCGCATTTTCCTCTCGTTTGTCAGACTCGAA
>CADBNO010000237.1 GCA_902796105.1 uncultured Lachnospiraceae bacterium
AATAAAGGAAATCGGAGGGAAATTAAAATGGGTAAAATTTTGATCATCGGCTGCGGCGGCGTGGCGTCTGTAGCCATCCAGAAATGTGCAAAATGTGTGGAGACATTCCCGGAAATCTGTATCGCAAGCCGCACGAAATCCAAGTGTGACGCGCTGAAGGAGAAGCTGGAAGCGCAGGGTACCAAGGCTGTCATCACCACGGAGGCGGTAAATGCGGACAAAGTGGAGGAGTTGATCGCACTGATCCAAAAGGTGCAGCCGAAGGTGGTGTTAAATCTGGCACTGCCCTATCAGGATCTGACGATCATGGATGCCTGCCTTGCATGTAAGGTGGATTACATCGACACCGCGAACTACGAGGCGGAAGATACTGAAGATCCCGAGTGGCGTGCTATATATGAGAAGCGCTGCAAGGAAAAAGGCTTTACGGCATATTTTGACTATTCCTGGCAGTGGGCGTACAAAGAACGCTTTGAGAAGGCAGGGATCATGGGACTGTTAGGTACCGGTTTTGATCCCGGCGTGACCAGCGTATTTTCTGCGTATGCGCTGAAGCATTATTTTGATGAAATCCATTATATCGATATTATGGACTGCAACGGCGGTGATCACGGGTATCCCTTTGCCACAAATTTTAACCCGGAGATCAACCTGCGCGAAGTTTCTGCCAACGGCTCCTATTGGGAGGATGGGCACTGGGTGGAGACGAAACCCATGGAGATCAAGCGCGTGTACAACTTTGATCAGGTCGGTGAGAAGGATATGTATCTGCTCCATCACGAGGAGATCGAGTCATTGGCCCAGAACATTCCCGGTGTGAAGCGCATCCGATTCTTCATGACCTTCGGCCAGAGCTATCTGACCCATATGAAGTGTCTGGAGAATGTGGGTATGCTGCGCACCGATCCGGTCATGTTCGAGGGCAGGGAGATCGTGCCGATCCAGTTTTTGAAGGCGCTTTTGCCGGATCCGGCGTCTCTTGGACCCCGTACGGTGGGCAAGACCAACATCGGTTGTATTTTTACCGGTGTGAAGGACGGCAGGGAGAAGTCCATTTACATTTACAATGTGTGCGATCATCAGGAATGTTATAAAGAGCTGGGTTCTCAGGCAATTTCCTACACCACCGGTGTACCGGCCATGATCGGCGCAAAATTAGTCATGGACGGCGTATGGAAGAAAGCCGGTGTGTTTAACGTGGAAGAGTTCGATCCCGATCCGTACATGGAGGCGTTAAACCAGTACGGTCTGCCCTGGGTGGTGGATGAGAACCCGACGTTGGTGGAATAAGGCAAAGGAGGAGATAAAAATGGGTTTTGTGGTTTTTATATCCATAGTGATCTATATTGTTATCGGAGGCATCATAGGATGGATCGCCGGCGCGATCATGAAAAGTCAGGGAAATACGCTTTTCAATGTGATCGTGGGAATTGTGGGAAGTATCCTGGGAAGTATTGTATTTAGTCTTGTAGGGCTTGGGAATCTTCCGGGATGGATTCAGTCTATAACCGGTGCCTGTTTGTTGATCTTTTTGGCACGCCTGATCAAAAGATCATAAAAGCTTATTAAGGGATACAAGAGATGCAGGAGCATTCAAAGAATAAAGTAAAGGTTCAGGTAACTTAGAAAACGCAAGACCAGCTCCTGGAGCGGACGGTAGATTGGAGAAAGCTATTCAGTAACAAGAGAAGAGAAAATTCTGGCTCTGCAGGAGGCAAAGAAGGATCTGGCGGATGCGATCCTTTCGGGAGAAAGGGAAGGTGATCAGTATGAGCATTTTTGAATTTGACCAGGAGTTACATGACAAGACAATCCGGCAAGAGTCGTGGGAAGATGGCAGAATCGAGGGCAGAGTTGAGGGTAGAATTGAGAGCAGAGTTACTCAGGTCTGTCGGAAGTTACGCAAAGGTAAGAACGCGGAAACGATCGCAGATGAATTGGAGGAGGACATTGCAGAGGTCAGACAGATCTGCGAGATTGCGGAAGCATTTGCACCGGATTATGATGCGCAAGCAGTGTTTCATAAGCTGATGGAAGGGCAGGGGAGGCTTTCCATCGGATAAGAGGATAAGAATAGAGGTAATCAGAGATGGCGGGAACGTGCAGTGCGGTTTTCCGCTGTCTTTTTGTTCATGCTCTGCAGACGGCATGTGAAAGTCTCAAGATCATTGTGAAGGAATATGAGAATGCGAAGAAGTTGATAAAAGAAAATGTATGACCGGATTCCAGAGGCGAAGCTGATATGAAAGGCTTCGCCTGAATTTTTCGAAGGCAATAATTATACTTCCACCAGATATCATGTGTG
>CADBNO010000238.1 GCA_902796105.1 uncultured Lachnospiraceae bacterium
ATACACCGAAAAAAGTGGATTGTATAGGTTGCATTTGGGTTACAAAAACTGCACCTCGCTTACAAAAGCAGCATTTGGATTACAAAAACTGCGTTTCGCTTACAAATATTTAGTTGTTGAATTACAAAGCTGCATTTCGGGATACAAAACTGCATCTCGCTTTGCTATTGAGTCAACTTACCAGCAGGAGTCGGAGGAATCCGGCTCTTTTATTGTGAATTAATATAAATTTACTGAAAAACAATAAAAATATATTGACAAACAAATTTTGGATGTTATACTGTAGAAAAATGACCTGCAGATAAAAGAGTGTGCGGAGGAGACAAACAGATGGCTATAGAGAAGAAGGAGATCGCAGATAAAAAGCTATGGCTGACCAGGTGGGTGAAATATCTGCTCGATTTCATGTTTTACGGAGGGATCGTTGTGACAGCAAGCCTCCCCTTTTCCATCAAGTGGATCGGCAAGTATTATGAACCGGTGATGAGGCATTATGAGGAAACCGTGATCATCTATTTTGTGTTGGGGATCGCGGCGGTGGTGCTGATCCATGAGCTGCGCAAAATTTTCCGAACGGTGCTGAATGAGGACTGTTTTGTGATGGAAAATGTGGTGAGCCTGCGCAAGATGGGGAACTGGAGCTTCTTTATCGCATTGATGTCAGTGGTACGCAGCATTGTGTATATGACGGTGGCGATGCTGGTCATCATTCTGGTGTTTGTGATCGCCGGGCTGTTCAGCAAGGTGCTGGCGCTGGTGTTCGAGGAGGCCGTCCGCTACAAGGAGGAGAACGATCTGACGATCTAGTTATTCCGGATGTGAGGAGAGGGTGCATGAAGAAGGTTATTGTGAAAACGTGCACAGGAGAGTGGGTTAGAACAGTGAGGTTGAGATAAATGGCGATTGTAGTGAACTTGGATGTGATGATGGCGAAGAGGAAAAAAGGGGTCACGGAGCTTGCCGGAGAGGTGGATATCACGCTTGCAAATCTGTCCATCCTGAAAAATAACAAGGCAAAGGCAGTGCGGTTTTCCACGCTGGAATCTATCTGTAAGGCTCTGAACTGTCAGCCGGGGGATATTCTGGAGTATGTGCCGGATGAAGAAGAAAACGAGTAAAAACAGGTAGATCAAGATAAGTCAGACGGAACAAGTCAGACGGAATAAGTCAAACGGAACAAGTCAGACGGAAAAAGTCAGTCCAAACAGACCGATCACAGGGATCAGTTGGATAGGAGGATAAATAAAATGAATGAAGAAGCAAATGCAACTCAACATGTGACAGATGCGTCACAAAGCGCGCCGCAGCCATCGGAAACGGTGCAGAGACAGGCGGAGCCGATGCAGCAGCAAACCGTGCCGTATCAGGTGCCGGCACAGGCAAGACCTGCAAAGGTGGACACGGAACAGACAAAACGTATGAAGGAGAGCTTTGAGTTCTTCGGTCCGGTGACCTTCCTGTATGCGCTGTTTTATACGTTTTGCATGTTCAAAAATGACGCAGGTGTTACCTTCCCTTTTTTCATAGCCGCAAGCCTCTTGTATTTGTACTTTTCTTTGTCAAAGCTCGGGCTTACCTTGAAAAAAGGAAGCGGCTACTATATGACGGGGATGATGCTGCTTGCGGTTTCCACCTTCTGCACAGACGACGCGAGGATCATCGCGTTCAACAAGACGGGGATTTTTCTGCTGATGATGAGTCTGCTGCTGAAGCAGTTTTATGAGACATCCGGCTGGAAACTCGGCAAATATCTTTTTCATATTTTCGTGATGGTGTTTGCTTCCATCGCGGAGCTGGAGAGACCGTTTCAGGATGCGGCCCGGTATGTAAAAAAGCAGGACAAAACGAATAAGACAGTGTGGTATGTCCTGCTCGGAGCCGTGATCGCAGTGCCGCTTCTGGTGATCGTGATCGCTCTGCTGGCCAGCGCAGATGCCTTTTTCAGACAGTATACGGATCAGATCCTGTCAGGGGTCAATCCTGAGAATCTGGCGGAGATAGTGTTCCGCGTGCTCTTTGTGTTTTTGGCGGCATATCTGCTGCTCTCATTCCTTTGCAAGCATACGCTGAGCGAAGAGGTGAAGGATTACCGGCATGGTGAGCCGGTGCTGGCGATCACGATCACGGGATTGTTGTCGGTGATCTACGTGCTGTTTTCCGGCATTCAGATCTTCGGGCTCTTCCTGGGGAAATTGCAGCTTCCTGCGGGATATACTTACGCGGAATATGCCAGAGAAGGCTTTTTCCAGCTGTTGGCGGTGAGTATTTTGAATCTGATCATAGTGCTGGGGTGCATGAGCTTTTTCAGGGAGAGCAAGGTGTTAAAAGGAGTGCTGACGGTGATGTCACTTTGCACCTTTGTCATGATCGCCTCCAGTGCGATGCGTATGGTGTTATACATCCGATATTATGACCTTACTTTCCTGCGGATCCTGGTTTTGTGGGCATTAGCGTTGCTGACGGTATTGTTTTTGGGTGTGCTTGTCAACATTTACCGCGAAAAGTTTCCTCTGTTTACGTATAGTATGGTAGCGGTTACATTGTTCTATCTGGTGTTGTCCTTCAGTCATCCGGATTTCATCATTGCGTATGTGAATGTGCGGAATACGCACAAGGATTATTTCTATCTGAGCGAACTCAGTGCGGACGCAGCTCCGGTATTGATCCCGTACCTGAAGGAGCTGGGGTATGATTTTGAGGCGATGCCTGATCTTGACCATATGGATCCGGCAGAAGCTTCCAGCCAGAGGAATCGTTTTTGGACCGATCGCTGGGAGGAGGGACTTCACAGATCGGATCAGGACGGTTTTGGCTATTATTATCTGGAGCGCATGCAGCGGGCAACCGGGCATTTGGGGATCCGCACATATAATGTCTCCAGGCATATGGCGATGAGGGAGATCGCGCTGGCACGGACGGGTGACTGAGAGTGATCTGAGTATGCAGGAATAGGGAACGGAATGATTATCTGCGTGTGAAGAACATATCAGCCTGTGACCAGGGTTGTCCATTTGCTCAGATCCCAGACTTCTGACGCCAGTCCGTCATAGAATTCCGGCTCATGGCAGACCATGAGAATACTGCCTTTATAGGCAATGAGAGCCCGCTTTAACTCATCCTTGGCGTCTACGTCCAGGTGGTTGGTGGGCTCGTCCAATACCAGTACGTTGGTCGGGCGGTTGATGAGCTTGCACAGGCGCACTTTGGCCTGTTCGCCGCCGCTCAATACCTTGACAAGACTCTCGATGTGCTTCGTGGTGAGACCGCACTTGGCCAGGGCAGAGCGCACTTCGTACTGGCTGAAGCCGGGGAATTCCTGCCAGATTTCCTCAATGCAGGTGTTGCTGCCGTCGCCACTCATTTCCTGTTCAAAGTAACCGATCTCCAGATAGTCTCCCTGTTCCGTAGTGCCGGAAACGGGAGGGATCATGCCCAACAGGCTTTTCAACAGTGTGGTCTTACCGATGCCGTTGGCGCCGATGAGAGCGACCTTCTGTCCGCGCTCCATGGTGAGGTTCAACGGTTTGGACAAGGGCGCATCATAGCCGATGACCAGATCTTTTGTCTGGAAAAGGACGCGGCCCGGGGTGCGGGCTTCCTTGAAGTGAAACTCCGGCTTGGGTTTCTCGGCCGCCAGTTCAATGATGTCCATCTTATCCAGTTTTTTCTGGCGGGACATGGCCATGTTGCGGGTGGCGACCCGGGCTTTGTTGCGTGCCACGAAGTCCTTCAGATCCGCAATTTCTTTCTGCTGCCTGTTATAGGCGGCTTCCAGCTGGGATTTTTTCATGGCGTACACTTCTTCGAATTTATCGTAATTTCCCACATAACGGGTTAATTCTTTGTTATCCATATGATAGATCAGGTTGATGACGCTGTTCAGGAAAGGAATGTCATGACTGATAAGGATAAAGGCGTTTTCATAGTCGTTTAAGTAGCGCTTGAGCCATTCAATATGCTCGGCGTCGAGATAGTTGGTAGGCTCATCCAACAGGAGGATGTCCGGCTTTTCCAGTAAAAGCTTGCCCAATAGAACTTTGGTGCGCTGACCGCCGGAGAGCTCCGTCACATCACGCTCCAGACCGATCTCCGTAAGTCCCAGTGCTCTTGCCACTTCTTCCACCCTGGAGTCGATCATATAAAAATCGTGCATGGTGAGGAGGTCCTGGATGGTGCCCAGTTCCTCCATGTAATTCTCCAGTTCCTCTTCGGTGGCTTCTCCCATTTTTTCACAGATCTCATTCATCTGTGTTTCCATCTCGTAAAGAAAATCAAATGCAGAGGACAGCACCTGACGCACGGTCATGCCGGCCTCAAGTACGGTATGCTGATCCAGATAGCCCACGCGGACGCGCCTGGCCCATTCGACCTTGCCTTCGTCCGGGGTAAGCTTGCCGGTGATGATATTCATAAAGGTGGATTTGCCCTCGCCGTTAGCGCCGATCAGCCCGATATGTTCTCCGGGCAGCAGGCGGAAGGATACATCATTGAAAATGGCGCGATCGCCAAAACCGTGTGTCAGGTGTTCTACATTCAATATGCTCATGATCGGATTCCTTTTAATTTATTCTAAAATGTCTTTCTCCATTATTCCAACCCAAAGGCAAACTGTCAAGAAAATTACGCTCAGGAATTGTATTTTTGGTTGCTTTTTTGTTTGCATTAGAGAAAGCCTTGTGCTATATTAGTTGTAGTTTTTGGGTATTTGGGGGAAAATAAGCAGAAAATACAAGAATGGAGAAAATGAAAAATGAGTATGGAACAGCTTTTTTTGTTGACAATGCCCGGTGTGGCATACATTGACCCTTCGGCGGTGACCTATGTGATCCAGGCGGTTGCCGGTGTAGTGATCGCGTTGGGTGCGGCGTTTACGATCTTCCGTCACAAGATCTTTGCGTTCTTTAAGGGCAAGAAGAAAACAGAGGAAACCGAAGAGGCGATTGAATTTAAAAAGGTTGAAGAAGAAAAATGAGTGTAATTACAAGTGGAATCATAGATGGGCTGGTGTGGCTGATTCATGCCTGCTATCTGTTGTGTCATAATTATTGGATCGCCCTGTTTCTCTTTACGTTTCTGACGAAGGTGATCCTGCTGCCGTTATCTGTATGGGTGCAGAAGAACTCCATCAAGACGGTGAAGATGCAGCCGGAGATGAATCATATCAAGGCGACTTACTGGGGAAATCAGGATATGATCTCCGAGGAACAGTATAAATTGTTCAAGAAGGAAAAGTACAGTCCCTTTGCAGACTTGATCCCGCTGTTTGTACAGTTGGCACTGCTGATGGGTGTGGTGGAAGCGGTGAAGAAGGGTACCCCTTTGACCGCGATTCCGGCGCAGGCTCACGGTGCCACTTTGATCGTGCCGCTTTTAGCGGCATTGTCTGCTTTTATCATGTGTTATGTGCAGAACAAGATCAATGTGCTGCAGGTAGAACAGGGTGCCTGGAATAAATACGGAACGATGGCGTTTTCTGTGGCGCTTTCGCTTTATCTGGGATTTTTTGTGTCGATCGGTGTAGGGATTTACTGGACATACAGCAATCTCCTGTCTGTGCTGCAGCTGGTACTTCTGAATATCTGGATCAATCCCAGGCATTATATCGATTATGAAGCTTTGGAGAAGAGCAAGGAAGAGCTGAAGAAGACGCAGGAATTCATGACGGCCGGCAAGAAAGAGGATAAGAAAAATCCGTACCGCAAGAAGGAGCTGGAGGATTACAAGCGCTTTTTGAAGGTGCCCGGCAAAAAGGTTGTCTTTTACTCCGAGAAGAACGGATTTTACAAATATTACAAGAACATCATCGAAGAGATCATCAGGCGGACGAATATCGTGGTGCATTACATTACCAGTGATCCGCAGGATGAGGTTTTTCAGATGGAGGGTGAGCAGTTCAAACCGTATTATATCGGGGATAAACGGCTGATCGTGCTGATGATGAAGCTGGAGACCAGGATCATGGTGATGACTACGCCGGATCTGGAGAATTTTCAGCTAAAGCGCTCTTATGTGAAAAAGGATATCGAGTATATCTATGTGCCGCATGATGTGAACAGCTCTAACCTGACTTTCCACGAGAATGCGCTGGATCATTTCGATACGATATTTGCATCCGGCTTTAAGAACAAGGAAGAGATTGAAGAGCGGGAGCAGAAGTTCGGGCTGCCCGCAAAGCGTATAGTAGAGTGGGGATCCAGCGTCATTGACAATATGACGGTCTCCTATGAAGCGATGGAGCAGGAAGAAACGGCGGAAGGAAAGGATCAAAAGACCATTCTGATCGCACCGTCCTGGCAGCGCGACAATATCATGGATTCCTGCATTGAACAGATGCTGGACGAACTGGTGCAGATGCCCTATCACATCATTGTGCGCCCGCATCCGCAGTATGTGCGTCATTTTGAGGAGAAGCTGAAGGCGCTTGCGCAGAAGTATGCGGAAAAGGGCGTGGAAGTGCAGATGGATTTCTCTTCCAATAAAACGGTGTATACAGCGGATCTGCTGGTGACGGACTGGTCCAGTATCGCGTTTGAGTACGCGTTTTCCACTCTGAAGCCGGTGCTGTTCATCAACACGCCGATGAAGGTGGTGAACCCGAATTATAAGGAGCTGACTTCCGTGCCGGTGGATATCGAACTTCGGGATAAGGTCGGGATCTCGCTGGAGGAGAATGCGTTGGACGGCTTGCGTCCTGCGGTAGAAAAGCTATTGTTTGACAATCAGTTTTCCAGAGATTCCCTGCGGCGGATGAAGGAACAGTATATCTATAATGTGGGTAACAGCGGTAAGGTGGGTGCGGAATATATCATCAACCGTCTGGTAGAGATGCAGAAAAAGAGTTGATCAGTTGGAGAGATAGGATATGGCGAGTCTGGGTATTCCCCAAAACACCATAGAAGTGTTGCAGAAGTATCACTTTAATTTTCAGAAAAAATACGGTCAGAATTTCCTGATCGACACAAGTGTGCTGGACCGCATCATTGCGGCAGCAGAGATTTCCAAAGAGGATTGCGTGCTGGAGATCGGACCGGGGATCGGCACGATGACACAGTATCTGGCTGAGGCGGCGAGAGAAGTGGTGGCGGTGGAGATCGATAAATCTCTTATCCCGATCCTGAAGGACACGCTGTCGGCTTATGACAATGTGACGATCCTGAACGAGGATATCCTGAAAGTGGATATCAATGCGCTTGTAAATGAGCACAACGGCGGGCGGCCTGTCAAGGTTGTGGCGAATCTGCCCTATTACATCACTACGCCGATCATTATGGGGCTGTTTGAGCAGCATGTTCCCCTGAAGAGTATTACGATCATGGTTCAGAAGGAAGTGGCGGACCGGATGCAGGTCGGTCCCGGGACGAAAGACTATGGGGCATTGTCTCTGGCAGTGCAGTATTATGCGAAACCGGAGATCGTGGCGAATGTGCCGCCAAACTGTTTTATTCCGCGGCCGAATGTAGGCAGCGCCGTGATCCGGCTGACCCGCTATGAGGAACCGCCGGTCAAGGTGAAGGATGAGAAAAGGATGTTTGCACTTATCCGGGCTTCTTTTAACCAGCGTCGCAAGACTTTAGTGAACGGACTGGGGAATGCGGCGAATTTGCAGATCACGAAGGAGCAGGCTGCGCAGGCTTTAGAGCAAATGGGACTGTCGCCTACGGTGCGGGGTGAGGCTTTGACATTGATGGAATTTGCCGAATTGAGTGACAGACTTTTCGGCTGAGTCGGATTTTGCGGGATCTTTTGTTGTTTCCTTTTTGACATAGCGGGACGACTATGGTAAACTTAAAGATAAAAATGGGGATATTGGGGACATTTTTGACTTAGGATAGAATAGGGAGAGAGATACCTTGGATAAATATGAATATCAAGTAAGATCAGAAGAGATCAAGGATCTGATCCGACAGAAGGATTATGCCCAGGCAGCTGAGATAGCAGATACCATTAACTGGCGTAAAGTGAGGAGCGTCGTGATGCTCTGTACCGTCAGCGATGTGTATAAGATGAACAGGCGGTACGAGAACGCGAAGGATTTGCTCCTGATGGCATATGAACATCGTCCCGGTGGAAGAAGTATCGTATATTCTTTGTGTGAGCTCTGTATCAAGACCGGGGATCTTGTGCAGGCCATGGAGTATTATAAGGAATTTGTCAATATAGCGCCCAGGGATCCGGGACGCTATATTCTGCAATATAAAATTTATGAGGATCAGGATGTCAGTCTGGAGGAACGGATTGCTGTTCTGGAAGAGTTAAAGAAGCATGACTACAGAGAAAAGTGGGCCTATGAGCTGGCATATCTCTATCACAGAGTGGGATTGGAGACCAGATGTGTGGAGGAATGTGACGAGCTGATCCTGTGGTTTGGCGACGGTGAATATGTGATCAAGGCTATGGAATTAAAGAAACTGCATCAGCCGTTGACACCGGAGCAGCAAAAGGTATATGACAGCCGGTTCGACCCGAAGCCGAAGGAAGATGATCTTTCGGACGCGGAAGAAGCATTTGAGGAAGACCATGAATCCGACAGAGAAGAGGTTGAGGGTGATATAACCAGTGCCGATACGGCAATCTGGGCCAAGGAGGCAGTGACCATAAACGAGGCAGCAGGCGACACGCTTGTGTATGAACCTGTAAAGCCGGAGGAATCGGAGGACGTGTCTGAATCGGATCAGGCAGAACCCGGGGCAGAATGGGATGATGAGCCGGAAGCGGATCCCGGGACAGACGAAGAAGCGGAAGTGCCGGAGATATCCTGGACAGAAGAGAGTACGGAAGAGCCGGAAATCTATGTCAAGACCATGGATGTCAGCCAGTACAATACGATCAACCTGCAGGCAGAGTTGGCGCAGGAATTAAAGCAGCTTTTGGAGCAGGAAAAGGCGGTTGCTGAGGAGACACCGGCTGCGAAGACGCAGGAATTCAATGTGGGGGCTATTGAAGCAAAGCTGACTGCGGCACAGGAATCCAATGAAGCAATGAAGCCGGAAGAAACGGGATCGAAAGTCGTTTCGGAAGCAGAGCCGGAAGGATCCGCGGACGGGTATGAGGCAGAAGCGGCAGAAGAGGAAGAATCCGGGGATATATATGAGGCGGATGCGGACATCGCAGAGCAGGAAGAAGAGGAAGAGGTTTCCGGGACGGGTGCGGTGCAGACAGTTCAGCCTGAACTCGAGGATTTAGATGACGAGATGCCTTATGCCAGACTTTCCGATGAAGTAGAGGATTCGGAGGTGTTCTTCGGTGAAACCGGAGAGATCGGTTTGGGCAGAACGGTTTACCCCAATAGCGGGATGGAAAGAAAGATGGCTGAGATAGAGCCGCCCAAAGAGATGGCCTCGGTGCTTTCTCAGGAGTCGGACGGACAGTTGCGTATCGTGCTTCCGCAAAATAATGTTGTGGAAAAGCAGATCACCGGTCAGATGGATATCGAAGATGTTCTGGCTGAGTGGGAGCGCATGAAACAGGCCAATGCCGAAAAGCGCAAAGAGGAAGTGCGGCAGCATGTGCTTCAGCAGACCGGCAGCATGTTTACAGAATTTGAGGCAGCAGTAAGAGACGGATTGCTCGAAAAGCTCGAAAAAGGGGAAAGTACTACGGTTATGCCCGCGCAGTCTTTGCCGGTGGAAGAGACGGATGAAGACGGCGAAATTGCGGAAGCAGATGATTTTCTATCGCTGGCTGAAGAGTTGCCGGATGTGGATGTTCCCGATACGGAAATTTCGGAAAGTGCATTCCCTGAGTTGGAGTTTCCTGAAAAGGGAGAGGAGCCGTTCCCGGAATTTGAAGGGTTTGAAGAATTGGAAGAAATTGTGGATCCTTCGGAGGTTGAGGATGGTTCCGATACGGTTTTGACTATGCCGGATGAGGAGAAGGCAGAGGAAACTGCGGAGGCAGAGGAAACTGCTGAAGTAGAGGAAACTGCGGAGGCAGAGGAAACTGCTGAAGTAGAGGAAACCGCGGAGGCAGCGGAAACTGCGGAGGCAGAAGAAACTGCTGAAGTAGAGGAAACCGCGGAGGCAGCGGAAACTGCGGAGGCAGAAGAAACTGCCGAAAATGAAAAAGCATCAGAAAGCGGAGAAACAACCGAAGCTGATCCGGAAAGTGACGGCGAAGCGGAGGATGTCTTTGAGGATCAGGCAGTTGCACAGACAGGAGCAATAGATTATGTCCGTCTTGAAGAGCAGCTTGGTGGTGACAATACTGAGGAACAAACCGAAGGTTCCGGTGAAGC
>CADBNO010000239.1 GCA_902796105.1 uncultured Lachnospiraceae bacterium
ACAATATTGGAGTGCAGAATAGAGGATTTATTGGTTTTCCATCCGGCAGATGAATGACCGACCGGCAGCGGGGAGTGTTGAACTCCCCGCTTTTTCGGTATGATGGGCATGCCGTCAGTGTATAATGCCCCGGTGGATGGAGTATAGGACAGAGAATATGTGAAAAAATAGCTTCTGGTGACCATGCTGATAGTAAATTTGTCACAGTACGGTATAAACAATCCTAAAACAGGGTCTGAAAACAAAAAACGCAAATTGACTGAAAACAAAAAACGCAAATTGACGGTTGCATGAAAGAAAATGACGGTGTATAATTGGCAGATATATTAGGACAGAGGAGAGGGAAAAATGATAACAAAACATCGAAGAATGAGGACGATTGCAGCTTTGCTGTGCACGACAATGATTTTCGGGTTACCTGCGTGCGGCTCAAATGCTGGGCAGACGACAGGCAGCGAAGCTTCCGGAGAAACTTCACGGGAAGCTTCGACGCAGGCGGAACAAAGCACAGTGGCAGAAGAGACAGAAACGGATGTGGATACTATCCTGGCAAATATGTCGCTCCGGGATAAGATCGGTCAGATGATGTTTGTATCTTACCGGGTCTGGAAGGAGGTTCCCAAGACAGAGGCAGCGAGCGGGAATGCGACCGTGGAGAATGCAGCGGAAGAGATACCTGCCGTCAATGTGACGGAGCTGAACGATGAGATCCGTGCATCCATAAAGGCGAATCACTTCGGCGGAACCGTTCTGTTTGCAGAAAACTATGCAGACGCAGAGCAGACTGTGAAACTGATCGCTGATATCCAGAAGACAAATCTGGAAAGCGGTGGACTGCCGCTCCTGGTGGCAACGGATCAGGAGGGCGGCAATGTAGCCCGCATAGGCTATGGCACGCCTGGCGTGGGCAACATGGCGCTGGCTGCTACAGGAGATCCTCAGAATGCTAAAACGATGGCATCGATTTACGGGGAAGAGCTTAGGCTGTTAGGGGTAAATACGGATTATGCCCCGGTGATGGATGTCAACAATAATCCCAACAACCCGGTCATTGGTGTGCGTTCTTTTTCCGATGATCCTGAGGTGGTTGCCGGATTCGGGCTTTCTTATATGGAGGGATTGCATGATACGGGAACAATTGCTACATTGAAGCATTTCCCGGGACACGGCAATACTGACACGGACAGTCACACCGGATTTCCCTGTATCCAGAGCAGTTACGAGGAACTGCAGAAGGTTGAACTCGTTCCGTTCCAGCAGGCGATCGATGCGGGCGCCGATATGGTGATGACGGCGCATATCCAATATCCGCAGATCGAGACGGAAACCTATACCTCGCTGGCGACGGGGGAGCAGGTCTATCTGCCGGCTACCATGAGCCGCACGATCCTTTGGGATATCCTGCGGGAGGATATGGGATTTGAGGGTGTGATCGTATCCGATGCGCTGGATATGGCGGCGATATCGGAGAACTTTGCGACAGAGGATATCCTGACCCTTACGATCAATTCCGGTGTAAATATGTTGATCCTGCCGATCATCACAAATACCGAGCTGTTTCAAAAGACACAGGACATGGTGGATCTGGCGGTGCAGCTGGCGGAGGAAGGCAGAATTGATACCGGTTGCATTGACGATTCCGTAAGGCGGATCCTGACACTGAAACAAAAATATGGTCTGTTGGATCAAACCGATTTTGAAGTGACAGAGGCGAAACTTCAGGCGGCGCAGGAGGGGGTAGGCAGTGCTGCACACCGGGAGACAGCATGGAGTATTGCACAGCAGGCTGTGACTGTGGTCAAAAATGAAAACGAGGCATTTCCGCTGAAGCTTGAGGCGGGACAGAGTGTGTTGATCCTGTTTGCCGACAGCTGCGCCAGCCGTGTAGGGAATGGTGAACTGGTAAAGCAGCTCTTGCGCGACAACGGCAGAATCCCGGAGGGGGCACAGATCACAACTCTGGTAAACGGAGCTGACAATGAGAAAGAGTGCATGGAGGCTGTTGCGGAGTCAGATCATGTGATCCTGGTCTATCGGACCTATGGTGCGGCGAATCTCGACCCGAACACCGGGGACGGATTTTCTTCCGCAGTCTTTGATCGTATTATAGAAGAACGGCATAAAGCCGGCAAGCAGGTGATCCTTGTCTCCTGTCAGCTTCCTTACGATGCGGCAAGGTTTTCCGGGGCGGATGCCATTGTGTTGGCATACAATTCAAGCGCGATGCGTGAAATTCCGCCTGAGACGGGCAAAGGAAGCGGCTATATACCGAATCTGCCGGCAGCACTGTGTGCATGCTTTGGCGACGGAAAAGCAACAGGCAGTCTGCCTTTGGCACTTCCAAGACTGGATGAGGATCATAAAGTTACCGATCAGATATTGTATGAACGGAATTGACCTAAACAGCGAAAATATGCGGTAATCCGGTAGAATGAAAAATAGAAAGGGAGAAAAAATGGAGCAGAAGACAAACACACAAAAGTTGACGCAACCCGCAGAGCAGTCTGCGGCAAAATGGAGAATGACAGCGATCATGGCAATCCTGGTTGCTGTGATCGCTGTGATCGCGGTAATGGCTGTGGCTGGCAGTGGAAATCGTGGGACGGATGGAGCAAATGCAAAGAACACATCCGGTGAAGCTTATCTGAATCTGTGGAACGATACGGCAGAGGCAAAGGAAAAGCTGATCGCGTATGTGGAGTCAGTGACTAAAGAGGACAGTGCGGATTATATTCCTGTCGAGAACCGGATTGCCGTCTTTGATCTGGACGGAACGCTGTTTTGCGAGACAGATCCCAATTACTTTGATTACACCCTGCTTGCATACCGTGTGCTGGAGGATGAGGAGTATAAGGGGAAGGCGTCGGCTTTTGAGCGTGAGGTGGCCGGAAAGATAAAGGAGCAGAATGAGACAGGGGCTTCCTTCTCCGGACTGGAGGTGGATCATGGAAAGGCAGTGGCATCTGCTTTTTCCGGTATGACACTTGAGGAGTTCAATCAGTATATCCAGGAGTTCAAAAAGCTGCCGATGCCGAGCTATGAGGGAATGATGCGCGGAGATGGCTGGTATCGTCCGATGCTGCAGGTAGTGGAGTACTTGCAGGCCAATGATTTCACCGTATATGTGGTCAGTGGCACAGACCGCTTTATCGTGCGCGGGATTGTCGACAACTCGCCGCTCCATATTCCGATGGGACAGGTGATCGGTTCCGATGAAACTCTGGTTACCAAAGACCAGGGAGATGCGGATGGATTGAGCTATGTGTTCGATGATGACGATGAACTGATACTCGGAGGCGGATTTATCATTAAGAACCTGAAGATGAATAAGGTGACGGTGATCGCACAGGAGATCGGAGAGCAGCCGGTGCTTTCTTTCGGAAACAGTACAGGTGATTCCAGCATGGCGGAATATGTGACAAGCAACAATCGCTATAAGAGTCTTGCCTTCATGCTCTGCTGTGACGATACAGAGCGCGAGAACGGCAATCCGGAGAAAGCGGATAAGATGTATTCGCTCTGTGAGGAATTTGACTGGGTGCCCATTTCGATGAAAAATGATTGGATCACGATTTATGGGGACAGCGTGACCAAAAAATAAAAAGTGAAAAATTTATCAATTTTGATATACTAATCCTACAGACCTGTGCTATAATGAAATTTGCAACTGTTAACATGTGAGAGATCAAACGAAAATGAGGAGAGAGAAAGGAAAAATGAAACAAAACAGATTTTGGAAAAAGATCTGCGCCATAGCTATGGCATCGACGCTTGTGCTGTCTATGGCAGCCTGCGGCGGCAAGAAGGACGCAGGTGAGCAGGGAGCGGGGGGAGCGGCTTCCACAACGGCTTCTGAGTATACCTACACAGTTGAATATAGTGATGTTAAGTTTGGCGATGAAGCAGATCTGAGCGGCATGCAGGTCGCAGACGGAAAGATGTACTATGTGATGCATGACTACAGCGGTGAGACAGAAAAGACAGAGATCCATATCCGCTCGATCGCTGATGGGAAGGAAACAGGCAGCTTTTCACTTGATCTGGGATCAGGGGAGGATTCCTACCGGTATGTTTCCAGAATATCGGTTCGACCGGACGGGAATATCGCTGTTTTGAAATGCGAAAGCAAGTATACAGAGGAAACGACGCAGAATCTGTTTACGCTGTGTCTGTATGATGCGTCCGGACAGCAGATCGCGGAAACGAATGTAACGGATGCCGCCAACGTATCACCGGAGTATTTCTATATGAATAATATGGCTTGCGATGGGGAGAACAGACTTTATCTGTTTGGCGATGACGGGATCTATCTGTTCGATGCGGATCTGAAATTTGCGGGAACCGCAGATATAGGAAACTCATGGATCGTTGCGAGCGGACGGGCAAAGGACGGAAAGGTTTATGCTTCTTCCTATGAACAGAGCGGCAACGGTATGCAGGTTCAGGCGGTTGAGTTTGATCAGAAGAAGCTGGGAGAGCCGCACACCGGGTTCAAGGGCGGTTACAGCCAGAGTTTCCAGATCGGTGCAACTTCAGATCTTTTGTGCTACAGCAGCCAGGAGGTCTATGAATATGACTTGAAGAGCAACACGTCAACAACACTTTTCACATGGCTCGATTGCGATATCATGGGTGATTCCGTGCGCTGTATCAGTTCCATGGACGACGGACGCTATATGGCGGTCGTTAGTGATAATGCTACCGGAGAGAGTTCGCTGGCTTTCTTCACAAAGGTAAAGCGTTCTGAGGTGCCGCAGAAGAAGCAGGTTACGATCGCATCACTTTTTTCGGAATATGAACTGGCTTCCGCAGCAGTGGCGTTCAATAAGCAGAGCAAGGATTATCACATCAATATCAAAACCTATATAGATGAGTATTCCTATAGCGAAGAGGCGTTAACAGACGGTATTTCCAAACTGAACAACGAGCTTACATCCGGAAACAATATCGACATTGTAAATACCGCGGGGATAAATGTGGAGACGCTCTCTGCCAAGGGAGTATTTGTGGATCTGGGAGCTTGTCTGGACAAGAGCAGTTCACTGAATAAGTCGGATTATCTTGAAAATGTACTGGAAGCAGGCACCTACAACGGTACACTTGTATATATCCCGAAATTCTTTGATGTACAGACACTGGTAACAAAGATGAAAAATGTAAACGGAAAGACCGGCTGGACGATAAAAGATCTGTTGGAGCTTTCAAAAGCAAATCCGGATGCGGTTGTGTACAATTATGCGTCCAAGGATAGTGCATTGGATATGTGCCTTGCGTTTGCCGGCACAGGCTTTATTGATTATAGTACCGGAAAATGTAATTTTGAATCCGATGAGTTTAAGAGTATTCTGGAGTTTGTAGGCAGCTTCCCCGATGAGTATGACTGGTCGCAGAGCGAGGAGTATGATGAGAGAGAAATGATACAGAGCAACAAGCTTCTGCTGGAGAGAGCCAATATGTATTATCTTGGTTCGCTGCAGGTGTATCCGGAGCTCTTCGGCGAGGATGTGGCTTTCATCGGTTATCCTACTGCGGATGGCAGCACAGGTCATTTGCTGGAGCCCAACGGTCTGAGTCTGGCTATCTGCAGCAAGTCTTCCGAGCAGGACGGAGCATGGGCATTTATTGAGTACTATCTGAATGCCAAGAATGAATATTATTCCGAGAGCTTCTCTTCTAAGAAAGCGGAGTTAGAAGAACAGGTTCAGGAGAAAATGAAACCTCAGTATCTGGAGGATGAACATGGTCAGCCTTATAAGGATGAGAATGGTCAGCCTATCCTGAATACACGCAGTGTCTGGTATGGCGACTGGGAATATGAATTTCATGTCAGCACGCAGGCTGAAATGGATCAGGAGATGGCTATCATCAAACAGGCCAGGGCAGGTCGCGGAGTAGATCAGCAGATCCTCACCATCATCAAAGAGGAAGCTGCGGCGTACTTTGCAGGGCAGAAAACGGTAGACAGTGTGGCAAGCGTGATCCAGAGCAGGGTACAGCTCTATATCAATGAGACACGATAGGATGATCGGAATAAGATAAATCGAATCAAACAGCTTTATGTGTGTCTTTACGGACGCATGTGAAAAACGGCATCGCGGGTTTATTCCCGAGATGCCGTTTTTAGGTAAAAACATACGTTTTTTGCAACAATCCGATCATACAAATTTCCGTCCGTTTTATTGTGGTTTGTGCCGCTTTGTGTTAAAATTAAGCGTAGGTGCAACCGGGCCGATTGATGGCCTTGTGGCACAAAGGGATGTTTGGAAAGAGCAGAAATAAAAGAACAGAAAACACAGCTGAAGCGGGTCAAGGCTCAGCTGATGCGGTAAAAGGGGTATGGCATGAGAAAAGTTATGAATCTGGTGTTGGGGGGACTGCAGCAGAAGATTTTCAATCTGGTTCTGATCGTGATCCTGCTGATGATCGGCGTTTATACGGCGGTATCAACCTATCAGGTGAGAAATGTAGCACATATTGTTGAGGAAACCGGGGACAGACAACGTGACAGTATAGCACAGACGACGACCAGGGTGATGAACGTTGTGGTAGAGAGAACGCTTTCTGACAATTCTGAGTTGAAAGCGGAATTGTCAGATCATGTATTTGCGCAGCTCACCGCTGAAGTGTCAGCACTTAGAGATTATGCGCAGATCCTTTACTCGGCACCATCCTCCTATGCGGCACATCCCGTGGAGCGGCCGGATGCGGCGAAGAACGGCGAAGTGGCAGCGCAGTTGGTCACCGCAGCCGGTGTGGATCCGGAAAGCCCGGAGATTCTTGCCCAGGTGGGGCTTCTCGGAAATATGTCGGAGATGATGTGTTCTGTCTACGGCAATGTAGATCAGCTCAATTCCTGTTTTATAGGGACACCGGATGGTATTTTCATCATTGCGGATGACAGACCGGAGGCCAAGCTTAAGGAAAATGGCGAGGTCAAAGACTATCCGGTGACAGAGCGCCCGTGGTACATAGGAGCGGTAGAGACAGGTGACGTCTATTATACCGGTGTGGAGGAGGATGCCTTTACGAAGGATATCGGAATAGTCTGTGCAGCCCCGGTTTATGTCGATGGAGAGCTGGTAGCCGTGGTAGGGGCGGATCTGTTCCTCAAGTCGATGGCGGAAGCGGTCAACGCATCAGACAAACAGGGTGGTTTTGAATGTGTTATCAACCATAATGGTCAGGTGATCTTTTCCCCGAAGCAGGAGGGAAGCTTTAAGGTAGAACTTTCCGCGGAGGCGCCGGATCTGCGGAAGGGAGAAGACAGGGAATTGGCTGATCTGATCAATGCAGCGATGGAGGGAAACACCCCGGTAGAACTGATTTCCGTGGACGGGGAGAAGTATTATGTCGCCGGGGCGCCCATAAAAACCGTTGGCTGGGTGTTGCTTACTGCGCTGGATAAAGCGACAGCCGAATCCACGACAACGACGCTCTTGGAGCAGTATGACGAAATCAATCAGGCGGCGTATGCGCAGGCTTCATCCAGCTTGAAAAAGGGAAAAAATACAATGCTTATCCTTCTGGCGGCAGTGATGTTTTTGGGGGGCGTTCGGAGCGCTCACGCTGGCAAAACAGATCGTGAAGCCGCTTGAGTATATGACAGACAGGATCCGCAATATCGGCGGGGAGGATCTGCAGTTCAAGATGGAAGATGCATACCGCACGGGGGATGAGATTGAGGTGTTGGCCGAAGGCTTTGCGGAGCTGTTGGCGAAGACCTTGCAGTATATAACAGATATCACCACGATCACCGCGGAGAAGGAGAGGATCGGAACAGAACTGGGGCTGGCCAGAAAGATACAGGCGAATATGTTGCCGAATATTTTCCCTGCTTTTCCGGACAGAGACGAATTTGATATCTATGCTGCAATGACGCCGGCTAAAGAAGTGGGCGGAGATTTTTATGATTATTTTATGATAGATGACGATCATCTGGGGCTGGTGATTGCGGATGTGTCCGGTAAGGGGGTACCGGCTGCACTGTTCATGATGATGTCGAAGATCCTGTTAAATAATTATGCTATGATGGGCGAATCTCCGGCTAAAGTACTGGAACGCGCCAATAACCAGATCTGTGGGAATAATGTACAGGAGATGTTTGTCACCGTGTGGTTCGGCATACTCACCATATCCACCGGGAAAATTGTGGCAGCGAATGCGGGACATGAATACCCTATCATACGCCATGCAGGCGGCGAATTTGAATTGTTTAAGGATATACACGGATTGGTCGTAGGCGGCGTGGAAGGGGTACACTATAAGGAATACGAGATCAATCTGAGCAAAGGCGATGTACTCTTTTTGTATACGGACGGGGTAGCGGAAGCGACAAGCGAGCCGGATGAGCGGTTCGGAACGAAGCGTATGTTGGAGGTCCTGAATGCGTCCCCTGATGTGAGCCCCAAGCAGCTGATCGCCAATATGAAATCTGCTGTTGATGTTTTTGCAGGAAATGCCCCGCAGTTTGATGATCAGACGATGCTGGTATTAAAACTTGTGCGATGATGTTGGATGGGATTGACATATTTTCAGTCTGTTTTGCAACCGGATTTCTCTGATTACGGTATTTTAAACAGCAGAACCGACAGAACAGCAGTAATCTGGAAAGAGAGGAAGAGAAAATGCCGAGAACAGAAAATGATCAGGGAAACCTGATTGAGATCATTAACCCGCAAAAAAAGGTTGGAGGATACACATGGGAGGCATATCACAAAAAGCTTACTTCGGTCGGGTGGCCGGATGCAGAGCAGGACAATTATCTGCGGGCGGCTTTTAATCTGTGTGATGTAGATGAACCGGATGCAGGGATCAGTGCAGTGTTATTGGCATATGCGAACGGTCAGATACCGGTCAGATCAGAGGAGATCAGGGATCAACAGGACGCGATCATGCATTCCGTACGGGATGAGATCATTCTTAAGGCCAGAAATTCGAAGGACTTTGCTATAGATGAGGATAAGAGGAGTTCTGTGTTATTCTTTCAGGAGGAAATGAACCGGTTGGAAAATGAGCATTTTGATTTTAATGCTTACTACCCTAAACCGGTGGCTCAGGAGAGAAATGTGCAGAACGAGAATCCGGAAAATGTGGAAAACCATAGGCAGAACGACGTACAGAAGCCGGAAGAGAAAAAGGAGAAACGCGCATTGCGCGACATGAATGAACTGGATGCGGATGCCGAGTTTGTTACTTATCTTTTGCAGGATGCCAAGCTTTGGGCACGTGGCAGCAGCGAGTACAAAAATGCCGGAGAGAAATTCAAACGGGTTCAGGAGAGATGGAAGAAAACCGTTAATGATCCGGAGGGAAAGGTGAGCGAGGCGGAACTGCTCTCTCTTCGCGGTGACTTGATAAATGTCATGTATTTGAGCGACATTTATCTGGATAAAAAGTATAAACAAATTCCTTAAGAGAGCCAGAGGAGAGGTTGCAGAGGAAATGGCGGAGGCTCGCAGGGAGGCAGAGAAGAGTCACTCCAGAAACAGTATCGGTGCGACGCAGGGCAAAAAAGCTACGGATAAAAAAGCTACGGATAAGAAGGTCGGGGATAAGAAGACCGGGAATAAGAAGGTCAAGAATGACACAAAGCCGGTAAGGCGCAATTCCATTTGATATCCGGAGAAAAGAAAAACTGCCGTCTGACAGGAAGCTGATCAGATGGCAGTTTCTTTGTAGTTTTTGCTGTTTTTGCTTGGCAGGGAATAGGATCAAAAAGGCAGTCCTTGAGGGGGATCGTGACCGGATCAGCTTTTTATCAGATTTTCCAGAGTTTCAAATAAAACATCAGGCTGAACCGGCTTGGTAAGGTGGGCGTTCAGACCGGCCTGCAGACTTTGCTGTACGTCCTCGTCGAAGGCGTTGGCTGTGAGCGCTATGATCGGGATGGATGCAGCATCTGGCCGATCCATGGCCCGGATCCTGGCAGTTGCTTCCAGACCGTCCATCTCAGGCATGCGCATGTATGATGTGGTCATAGCGGTCTTCCGGATGACGGACGCCTGCCATCCGGAGCATTTCATAACGTTCTGTTTCTTCTTTTTTCACAAGGTAACGATAAGCGATAATAGGCTTCTTCTCCAGACCGGAACGGATATTGTCTGTCCGGATGAACTCAAGGAACGCCGTGCGATAGTCTGCGGCAACATATGTTTCGGCATACTCTGCAAAGGCTTCATGAAAGGCAAACTGTGCTCCTTCGGCAGATTGTTTGTCTGTCTTGTCGTCATTGCGGTAGCAGATGCAGTTATCCGTATCAAGATCCACATAGTAAACACTCCGGTAATCGGAGGCGAGAGCAGTGATCATGCTGTCCTGTTGGGTCTGCATTTTTCCTGCTCGAGAAGTCCGTGTGGTAAATTTGTTGTTTTTTTCATTCCTTGCCTCCGCGGGAGAATTCTTCTTTTTGGCTCATTCTTTTTGCGTCAGATTTTTTTTCGGTGCTCTTTTTGGTGGACGCCTCTTTTTTGG
>CADBNO010000240.1 GCA_902796105.1 uncultured Lachnospiraceae bacterium
ATGCGTCTGATTATCCAGGAAGATTATGCGAAGATGTCCAGATGGGCCGCATGCCACATTGTTGAAGCGATCAACAGCCATAAGGGCGACAGGCCTTTTGTCCTTGGTCTTCCGACCGGCTCCTCGCCGATCGGCGTGTACAGGGAGCTTGTTGAGATGAACAAGAGCGGCAAGGTGAGCTTCAAGAATGTTGTTACCTTTAACATGGACGAGTATGTGGGGCTGCCCCGGACGCATGACCAGAGCTACTGGTATTTCATGCATGACAATCTCTTTGACCATATCGACATCCCTGCCGATCAGATCAATATCCTGAACGGGATGGCGGAGGATCCGGAGGAGGAGTGCAGACGCTATGAGGAGAAGATCAAAGCACTGGGGCCGATTGACCTTTTCATGGGTGGCATCGGCGTTGACGGCCATATCGCCTTCAACGAACCCTTTACTTCCCTGAACTCCCGCACCGGTGTGCGCAAGCTGACTACCGACACCAGGATCGTGAATTCGCGTTTCTTCGGCAATGACCCGGAGGCGGTTCCGGCTGAGGCACTTTCCGTCGGCGTCGGCACGGTCATGGATTCCAAGGAGGTTCTGATCCTGATCAACGGTCACAACAAGGCGCGTGCGCTCGCTGCGACGGTGGAGGGCGGCGTGAGCCAGAAGTGGACCTGTTCCGCATTGCAGATGCACAACGGTGCGATCATCGCCTGTGATGAGGCGGCGTGCGGCGAGCTGACTGTAGACACCTACAAGTATTTTCTCGACATTGAGAAGAAAGAGAGGCTGTAATGTACACAATAAAGGATTTATATGATCTGGAGCATACGCTGGCAGCGGATTATCTTTCGCAGTTTACTTATCCCTGGGAGGCTTTGAAGGGGATCAAGGATATGATCCTGGAGCTGGGTCCGACATTGGGCGAGGACTATGAGGAGAGAGAGCCCGGTGTGTGGGTGCACAAGACGGCGAAGGTATTTCCTTCGGCATATCTGGGCGCTCCCTGCATTATCGGACCGAACACGGAGGTGCGTCACTGCGCATTTATCAGAGGCTCGGCTTTGGTCGGCGCGGACTGCGTGGTGGGAAACAGCGTGGAGCTGAAGAATGTGATCCTGTTCGACCACGTGCAGACGCCTCACTATAATTATGTGGGTGACTCCATTCTGGGTTATTACAGCCATATGGGCGCGGGCAGCATCACCAGCAACGTGAAGTCCGACAAGAGACTGGTTGTGGTACACAACGGGACAGAGCAGATCGAGACCGGTTTAAAGAAGTTCGGCGCAATGCTGGGGGACTATGTGGAAGTGGGTTGCAACTCCGTCTGCAATCCGGGGACGGTCATCGGACGTCACAGCAATGTTTATCCCACATCCTGTGTGAGAGGGGTTGTGCCGGCTGGCAGTATTTTCAAGGATAACGGAATCATTGTAGAAAAGAGGACAGATTAATGGGGAAATATTTCGGAACAGACGGCTTCCGCGGGGAGGCCAACAAGACGCTGACATTTGAGCATGCGATAAAGATCGGACGTTTCCTGGGGTGGTATTACGGTGCCAATCAGGGCAAAAAGGCCAAGGTTGTGATCGGCAAGGATACGAGAAGATCTTCTTACATGTTTGAATATGCTCTGTGCACCGGCCTGATGGCCAGCGGAGCGGATGCTTATATCATGCATGTGACGACGACTCCCTCCGTGGCGTATATCACGAGAGTGGATGATTTTGACTGTGGTATCATGATCTCCGCTTCCCATAATCCGTTTTATGACAACGGCATCAAGCTGTTGAACGGTAACGGGGAGAAGATGGATGAGGAGACGATCCTGAAGGTGGAGGATTACATCGATGGCAAGCTGGAGATCCCGGTGAGCGAGCGGGAGCAGATCGGCAGAACCGTGGATTATGTGGCGGGCAGAAACCGTTATATCGGTTTCCTGATCTCTCTGTCAAAGTACAGCTTCAAGGATGTGAAGGTTGGTCTGGATGTGGCAAACGGTGCTGCATGGCAGACGGCAAGGGGCGTGTTTGAGGCTCTCGGCGCGAAGACTTATGTTATGAATGATGCTCCGGATGGTCTGAATATCAATACAGACTGCGGATCCACTCATATCGAACATCTGCAGAAGTTTGTGGTGGATAACGGACTGGATGTGGGATTTGCGTATGATGGTGATGCAGACCGCTGCCTTGCGGTGGATGAGAAGGGCAATGTGATCACCGGTGACCATATCCTTTATATCTACGGTCTCTACATGAAGGAGAGAGGAAAGCTTCTGAACAATAAGGTCGTGACCACAGTCATGAGTAACTTTGGTCTGTATAAGGCTCTTGACAAGGTGGGCATTGAGTACGACAAGACCAAGGTGGGCGATAAATATGTATATGAGAATATGCTACAGACCGGCAACCGTATCGGTGGTGAGCAGTCCGGGCACATTATTTTCAGCAAATATGAGACCACAGGTGACGGTATCGTGACTTCCCTGAAGCTGATGGAGGTTATGCTGGCGAAGGGGAAACCCATGAGCGAGCTGGCTGCGCCGGTAGTGTTTTATCCGCAGGTATTGAAGAATGTCCGCGTGAAGAGCAAACCGGAGGCGCAGAACGATCCGGATGTGCAGAAGGCTGTAGCTGCGGTTGCGGAAGCCCTGGGAGACGAGGGGCGTATCCTCGTGCGTGAGTCCGGTACGGAGCCGGTGATCCGCGTGATGGTGGAGGCAGGAACGGATGAGACCTGTGAGAAATATGTGGATCAGGTGATCGACGTGATCAAGGCGAAAGGTCATTTGGCGTAACATGGTAAAAATAGACTTGGTGACAGGATTCCTCGGCTCGGGCAAGACCACTTTTTTGCTGAAATATGGCAAATACCTTATGAGTCAGGGGTTGAAGATTGGTATTCTGGAATACGATTACGGTGCGATCAATGTGGATATGCTGCTGTTGAATAAGCTGCGGGGAGACCGGTGCGAGCTGGAGATGGTGGCGGCGGCCTGCGATGAGGATTGCCTGAAACGCAGGTTTAAGACGAAGCTGATCGCTATGGCTATGAGCGGGTATGATCGGGTGATCGTGGAGCCCTCCGGGGTGTTTGATATGGATCTGTTCTTTGACACCCTGCGGGATGAGCCGTTGGAGAACTGGTATGAGATTGGCAGCGTGATTACGGTGGTGAACGCGAATCTGCGGTCCGGGCTCAGCGAGGAGGAGGATTTTTATCTGGCTTCGCAGGCTTCCGGGGCAGGCTGTATTCTGCTCAGCAGAGTGCAGTTGTCCGATCCGGAGCGGATCGAGCAGACGAAGCGGCATATCGCGGAGGCGGCAGAGCGGATCTATGCGGGGAAGCTGAAGGGAAGCTTTCTGGCAAAGGATTGGGAGACGTTTACCGATGAGGATTTTCGGTTTCTGGCAGATTGCGGGTATCATGTGAGCGACTATCGCAAGGTGATCGCCGGAGCGAGATCGGATTTTACATCGCTGTGCTTTATGGACCTGCAGGATGATCTGGAGCAGATGAAGGCAAAGATACAGGCTTTGTTTGCTTCGGAGGAATTCGGGCATATCGTCCGCGTGAAGGGATTTGTCTGCGACAGGCAGGGGGGCTGCCAGATCAATGCGACAAGATATGAGATGCTGGTGGATCCGATCGCTATCGGTCAGGGTGTGGTGATCGTGATCGGTACGGATCTTCAGGCGGAGAAGATCAGGAAATTCATGACAGGCGATGAGCAGTGAACTGTGAGCAGCTTGTAGAAATAAGGGGTTGCAGATCGTTGGATCTACAGCCCCTTTTGTTTTTTCTTGCAGGCATACATTTTGCTGTCCGCTTCGGAGTAGGCCTTTTCGAAGGATGATTCGGTTTCCCACAGGGCTTCGCCCACGGCGAAGCTGTATTTAGCGGTACGCGCTTTGGACATGAGCTCTGCACTCAGCGAATAGGCGATGCCGGTCATGGGATAGAGTACGACGAATTCGTCGCCGCCGATCCGGTAGAGTCTTGCATTGGACGGGATCACACTGCGGATAAAGTTCGCCGCGTATTTGATCGCTTCGTCACCGGCAGTGTGGCCGTAAGTGTCATTGATCTGTTTGAGTCCGTTTAAGTCTACGGAGAGAATGTATACACTGCTCTTCTTTTGCTTGTACATTTCGATATCAGCGTAGAAGCTGAGTCGGTTCAGGGTGCCGGTCAGGATGTCCACCTTGAAGTATTCAATATGTATGTACAGGTAGTAAAAGGTCACATCCATGGCGATAACGCCGATCAGGATCCCTCGCAGGGCAAAATTGGTTTCCACATAGGTACCTAGCAGGCAGAGGATCACGGCGATGGATATGATGACGCCCTCGTGGGTCTTGCCCTGCTGGTGACAGCGGAATGCATACCAAAACAGTACCAGCGCATAGATCAGAGAGACGACATGCGGCGTGTAGGAAAGCGGTCCGCGCACCACCACGCCGTCTTCGCCGTACCAGAATACCAGTCTGGTAAAAAAGGCGAGGCAGGTAATGCAGAGATTTATGCCTGCAGGGATCAGCAGCAGAAGCCGCTCGCGGAGGCTGGCCGTTCTGGCAGCGATCTGGATCAGGGAAAGCATCAGGATGATCCGTACATTATAACCGAAAACGGCAGTTGCTACGTGAAGCAGGGAAGTACTGTGCTCGTTCAGCAGATAGTAGTCCAGACTATCGATGCCGATCAGGACTACGAGCAACACAAGAGGCGGAATGAACTGTCTGGTGAGTTCACGCTCGTAGGTGTAGTTAAACAACAGAAATACCACAAGGAACAGAATGATGCCCAGCGGAAGAAAATTCAGCTGAACCATATCTTGTAAAAATGGGTTGTACACAGTCGGTATCCTTTCCTTTTTGCGAGAGTCATAGGTCGGTCAACGTGTTATATTTGTGTTTGGCAAAGTAGTGATTTTATTATATCTATTATATCGCATTTCCGTGAAAATCACAATAGACTTGCAAGCGTAAAAAAATTTCGTTAATATAAAAATATGAAGAACATGAAGATTAAAGCAGACAGAGTGAAAAGGCATTGGGGCAAAGACATCTTTGCCGGTATTGTGGTGGCGCTTGTATCCATACCGATAGCCATGGGCTATGCACAGATCGCGGGCTTGCCTGCTGTGTATGGTCTGTATGGATCGGTTTTGCCTATTTTGCTGTACGGGATATTGACGACTTCGCCGCAGTTTGTGGTGGGCGTGGATGCGATGCCTGCGGCGATGGTTGGCGGGCTGCTGGCGGCGATGGAGCTGGAGGCGGAGTCGGAGCAGGCCATGGCAGTCGTGCCGGTCATGACGTTTCTGGTGGCGGGATGGTTTATTGTATTCCGGATCTTTAAGGCAGGACGCGTGGTCACGTATATTTCTACGCCTGTGATGGGCGGTTTTCTGTCCGGCGTGGGGCTGACGATCATCCTGATGCAGGTGCCGAAGTTGTTCGGCGGAGTACCCGGTACGGGAGAGGTGTTCGGGCTGCTGTATCATATTGCAGAACAGCTGCCGCAGTTTCATCTGCTGTCTTTTGTGTTGGGGATCGTGACGATCGCGATCATCCTGACGGCAAAGCGCTATATACCGAAGGTTCCCATGACAGTGGTCATGCTGGTGGGCGGAGCGGTTCTGCAGTATGTGTTCCGGCTGGACAGATATGGTGTGAAGCTGATGCCGCAGGTACAGGTGGCACTGCCGGTTCTGCATCTGCCGGATGAGGAATTGTTCGTTGAGTATCTGGACGATATGGTGATCCAGGCGTTTGGGATCGCCGGGGTGATCATGGCACAGACGCTTTTGGCATCCGGAAATTATGCGGCGAAATATCAGGATAAGCTGGATCCGAACAGAGAGCTGCTGGCTTATGCAGCCATGAATCTGGCGGGAGGAGTTACGGGATGCTGTCCGATCAACGGAAGCGTGTCCCGGAGCGGGATCGCGGATTCTTTGGGCTGCAGATCGCAGGTAATGTCGGTTTCGGCAGCACTCACTATGGTACTGGTGCTGTTGTTCGGTGCGCCGCTTCTGAAGTATCTGCCGGTTCCGGTGCTGACGGCGATCGTGATCACCGCATTGATGGGGATATTGGAGACAAAGTTGTTCAAGCAGCTGTGGCGGGTGAGCCGGAATGAATGGTTTGTGTTTATGACGGCGTTTGTCGGTGTGCTGGTGTTCGGAACCCTGTACGGTGTGATCATCGGTGTGCTGTTGTCGTTCGGTGAGGTGGCAGTGCGGGCTGTGGTGCCGCCTACGGCATTTGTGGGGCGGATCCCCGGAAGAAATAATTTTTACTCGCTGAAGCGGAACAGCGAGGCAAGACCCATAAAAAATACAGTGATCTACCGGTTCAGCGGAAATCTGTTTTTTGCCAATATAGATCGTTTTGAAAGGGATATTGAGCAGGCGATCAGACCGGATACGCATCAGGTCGTGGTGGATGCCCGGGGGATCGGTACGGTGGACATCACGGCGGCGACCAGGCTGGTCCGGATCAACAGGGGACTGCGCAAACGGGGGATCCATTTTTATCTGACGGAGCACGACGGCTCGCTGAACGATCAACTGCGCAGGCTCGGCGGCGAGGAGCTGATCGAGAGCGGTGCGGTGCGGCGGACGATCACGCTGGCGCTGCGTGAGGCGGGGCTGGAGAAACCGTATGAGCTGGAGATGGATGAGGTTTGCGAGGATAGTCTGGCGATGTCGGAGGAGGATAAGCAGGAGGACAGGCACTTTTCCGAGTTTGAATGGGCTTTCGGAAGCGAGGCGGCGAACCGGATGGAACTCCGTGAGGAGATGATCCGGAAAGGGATGGTCCCGGAGGAGTTGATCCCGGAAGAGCTGCGCGTGAAGGCGCGCGGAAAAGAGCGCGGAAAAGAGCTGCAAAAACAGGATTGAAATTTTGCGGCGGTTCTGATAGAGTGATAGTATTGTGCAAAATGTCAGGCAGAAATGAGGAGAAGAAAATGGAAGACAGAGTGGAAGACAAAGTGATGGAAGCAAAGCATACCTTTTCCCGGTTGGGATGGTGTTATGTGGCGGGAACCTTTTTGATGAACGGTGTGCAGATTTGGGGAGCGCCCTTTTTGACACAGCAGCATCCGGAGTGGATGACGGACACGAATATCTTGCTGGTGATCTCGAGCCTGATCACATACGGTCTGACGATGCCGTTGATCTATCTGCTGGCGAAGAATATGCCGGCGACAAAGCCGGAGAGGCGGGCGTTTAAGTTTTCACAGTTTTTCGTCACATTTCTGATGTGTTATGCGCTGATCTTTGTCAGCAATATCGTGGGGAATGTGATCACGTTCGCGGTGGGACTGATGAAAGGAAGTCAGGTAAATAATAAGCTGATCGGCTATGTGACAAGCGGAAATGCGTCGGTGATGCTGATCGTTATGGTGTTGCTTGCGCCGATCGTAGAGGAGTTGATATTTCGCAAGGTGCTGGTGGACCGGACGTTAAAGTACGGTCAGGGGATGGCGATAGCGCTCTCCGGCATCATGTTCGGATTATTCCACGGCAATATGAACCAGTTTGCCTATGCGGTGGTTTTGGGAGCGTTTTTTGCGTTTATCTATATCAATACCGGCAATATCAAAATCACGATCGCACTGCATATGATCGTGAATTTCATGGGAAGCGTTGTGGCCGGTGCGCTGCTGAAGGGAATCCATTATGATGAGATGCTTGCGGCTGCGGAGAGGGATCCGGAGGAGGTTGTGCTCCTGATGGAGAAATATGCTGTGGGCTGGGTTATGTACGGGGTGTATGCGGTGCTGGTCCTGGCGATCGTGATCGCAGGGATCGTGCTGCTGATCGTGAATCGCAGGAAATTCGTGCTGCAGCCCGGAGAGGTTCAGATCCCCGAGAACCAGAGACTGCAGACACTCTTGTTGAATCCCGGTATGTTGTTTTTCTGCCTGCTGTGGATCGGTGCGATCCTGTACCAGCTGTTTGCGTAGCAGGTAGGGAAGGAGAGACCGGATATGTATTATTTTGACGGAAGAATACGTTACAGTGAGGTAGATAGCGCGGGAAAGCTGACACTTTCTTCGCTGATCGATTATTTTCAGGACTGTTCTTCGTTCCAGTCGGAGGATCTGGGTGTGGGATTGGCATTTCTGGCCCAAAAGCACCGGGCGTGGGTGCTGAATTCCTGGCAGATCGTTGTGGAGCGGTTTCCGAAGCAGGGGGAGACGGTGCGGACGGGTACGCTGCCATATGAGCTGAAGGGATTTCTGGGACTGCGCAATTTTGCGATGCTTTCTCCGGACGGCACATATCTGGCGAAGGCAAATTCGGTCTGGAGTCTGCTGGATACGGATACATGGCGACCGGCGGCGATGCTGCCGGAGTTTCTGGCGAGATATAATATCGGGGAGCGGCTG
>CADBNO010000241.1 GCA_902796105.1 uncultured Lachnospiraceae bacterium
GGCGCCAATGAGACCAAGAAGGTTGATCTGACTTTCACGGCCGGGCAGAGTATGGATGTAGCGGAGTGGGCCTTCCATCTGGGCGGTGACGGTCAGTACACGAACGGTGATTGTTTTCCGGCAGGAACGGTGATCAGGTTCGATAATATGTCACTGATCGATCTGACTTCCGATGAAAATGATTATGTGCCGGCGCCGGTGTGGGAACGCGCAGGTATTGTGACAAATCAGGTGGGTTATTTTTCGGGATCCGCCAAGAAGGCTACATTGATCAACAGCAGCACCGGTTCGATAGGATTTGATGTGCTGGATGCCGGCGGCAAGAGTGTATTTCAGGGGAAATCTGTGTACAAGGGAGTAGATCCCGATTCTGATGATCCGGTGCACGAACTGGATTTCAGTGCATTGAAAACTCCCGGCACCTACACCATAAAGGCGGAGGATGGCTCGGTGTCCAGAGAGTTTGCGATCGATGACAGTGTAAAGTACTCCGCTCTGCTGTATGATTCGCTGAATTATTTTTACCAGAATCGTTCCGGCATTGCGGTCGAGAGTAAGTATATCACCTCCGGCGATGTCAATAAACTGGCCAGAGCGGCGGGACATACATCTGATAATGCGACGATCCGGCAGACCTGGGGCTACAGCGGTTCCTCCGGAAGCCAGGATGTGACCGGTGGCTGGTATGACGCGGGAGACCACGGGAAATATGTGGTGAATGGCGGCATTTCTCTGTGGATCATGCAGAATCAGTATGAGGCGGCTGATTTTTTGGGCATGGCATCGGCATATGCGGACGGCACAATGAATATTCCCGAGAACCGGAACGGTTATCCGGATCTGTTGGACGAAGCCAGATGGGAAATGGATTGGATGATGAAAATGCTTGTGAAAGACGGTGACTATAAGGACATGGTCTATCACAAGGTGCATGATCAGAAATGGACAGGTCTTGCTCTGGCTCCTGCGGATGATCCGCAGCCAAGGATCATTTTCCCGCCGACCACGGCAGCTACGCTGAATGTTTCCGCATGTGCGGCGCAGGCTTCGCGACTTTGGAAAGGGATTGACGATGCGTATTCGGCTACTTGTCTTGATGTGGCAAAGCGCACTTATGAGGCGGCGAAGAAGCATCCGTCAATGTATGCGCCTCTGGAGGATGAAGAGGGCGGCGGCCCTTATGGTGACAACGATGCGACGGATGAGTTTTATTGGGCGGCGAGTGAACTCTATATTACAACCGGGGATGCAGGATACCTGAATGACATGAAGCAGTCCTCTTTTTATCTGCAGGTCCCTACTGCGTTGAACGGCGGTGAGGCTGTCGGGGCGTACGGCAGCTTTGACTGGGGACATGTGGCAGCTTTGGGAGATCTGAGTATCTGTCTGAATGAGAAAAAAGTGGATCCCGGCGTATTTACCGGCGCAGTAAACAGTGTGCGCGCAGCCGCGGAAGAATATCTGGCCAAGGAGAACGCACAGGGATACGGACAGCCCTACGCAGCCTCTGTACTTGGATATGCTAACAGTAATGAGGGATACATTTGGGGTTCCAATTCGCTGGTGATCGATAATGGTATGGTTTTGGCATATGCCTATATGAATTCCGGGGAGCAGCGGTTCCTGGATGGCACGATTTCCGCGTTGGATTATATTCTGGGTCGAAATCCTATGGATATCTCTTATGTGACGGGTTACGGTACACATACTTCTCTGTACCCGCATCATCGCTATTGGGCGCATCAGGTGGATGAGGCCTTTCCTATGGCTCCCTGCGGTGTGCTTGTTGGGGGACCGAACTGCGGCCTGGAGGATCCCTGGGTACAGGGCTCCGGCTGGAAAGCGGGCGAGATCGCGCCGGCCAAGAGTTATATGGATCATATGGAGGCCTATTCTGTCAATGAATGTACCATCAACTGGAATGCGCCTCTGGCGTGGTTGAGCGGATTTGTGACCGGGTTCTCTAAGGACGGCATTATCATAGGCAGCACTGGGAACGGCAGCGGGGTTCAGCTGGCCGAGGCGGTTGCGCCGAAGGAGAAGACGGCGCAGAGCGATCAAAATACAGCAACAGCAAATTCGGCCTCTGTGACAACTCAGGCGCAGACGACTGCCAGAGCACAGACGGATAATGCGGCACAGAGACAGGCAGATCCGTCGGTGGGACAAAAAAATACATCTAATGTACCGCTGATCCTGGCGATCATATTTGTCTTTCTTCTTGCCCTGGCGATCGCGTTTATGGTGTTTGTTTATAAAATGACAAAGCTGAAACAGGAGAGCGGAAAGCAGGAAAGTATAAAAACGGAAAGCGGGAAGCAGGAATGACCCGCAGGGAGTGAAAGGTGTAGATATGAGTGAAGTGAATGAGATCAAAAGACTTGACAGGACGCTTGTGGCGCATGGCGCGATCATCGATTATTATCAGGATACCATGCAGATTCCCAACGGGAATGTGGTAAAGTGGGATCTGATCGATCATAAGGGCGCGGCTGCGGTTGTGGCGGTAAAGGGGAACGGCAAACTGCTCATGGTGAGACAATACCGGAATGCGCTGGAGAGAGAGACGTTGGAGATTCCGGCCGGCGGACTGAATGGCAGAGGGGAGCCGACGATAGATGCCGCGCGCAGAGAGCTGGAGGAGGAGACCGGCTATGTCTGTGAGGAACTGGAATTGTTAAACTCCATCTATACCACGGTCGCTTTCTGCAATGAAAAAATTGATATTTATCTGGCGAGGGATCTCAAGCCCGGAACACAGCATCTGGACGAGGACGAATATCTGAATGTGGAGGAGTGGGAACTGGATGATCTGATCCAAATGATCTTTGATGGAAAGATCCAGGATTCCAAGACGATCTGCGCCATTTTGACTTATGCGGTGAAGTACGGCAGAGAGGATTGAAACGGCGGACATATGCAAGCATATCCCTGCATACATTGAAAAATAAGGCGGGTGATATGATGCGGAAACAAAATCCTTTTCTGTGGCTTTTTATCGCGGGAGCGTTTATCGGAATTGTTGTATTGAACAGGGAAAAGAGTGCATTTCTGCAGAATACAGGCATATGGGACGCGGACATGATAGAACGTATCGCGTCTTTGAGTCTGGGCGGAGGCACTCTTTTTTGGACGGTTCTGGCAAAGCGGGGAGGCCGTTTTTTGGGGATCACGATCTTGTCCACCACCTATCTGGGGACGTTAACCTGCGTTTTCTGTGCGTTTGGTTATGGCTTTTTCTTCGGCGGTTATGTGGCGGCTGCGGTAATGCGACATGGGATAAAGGGTATCCTGTTGGCGTTATTGGGAATCTTCCCACAGGGTTTGCTTTACGGGCCGATGTTTTATGGGCTGCTATTGTGGTGCAGTCAAAATTGTGACCGGATATACGGAAGGCGGACGCGTGCGGTGCCAACCGGCAATAGAAAAGCACCCGCTCTTGCGGAGCGGATGCTGTCATGGCTTTGCCTGGTGGTGCTGCTGTTGGCAGGCTGCGCTTTGGAAAGTTTTCTGAGTCCAAAACTGCTTGCCGCAGCAGTTAAACTTATGTGAGAAAACGGGAAATGTCCCGGATCACTCATACTCTGCCAGATCGAAGATCAGGCGTTCTGTGTCAGCCCAGCCCAGACAGGGGTCGGTGATCGATTTGCCGTAAATGCCGCCGCCGACTTTCTGGTTGCCTTCCTCAATGTAGCTTTCGATCATGAGACCTTTTACCAGACTGTGAATGTTGGGGTTTAATTTGCGGCTGTGCATGATCTCTTTGGCAATCCGGATCTGCTGGGCAAACTGCTTGCCGGAATTGGAATGGTTGGTATCCACCACACAGGCCGGATTCTTTAATTCCATTTTTTCGTACATTTCCCAGAGCAGGTTCATGTCTTCGTAGTGATAGTTGGGCAGATTCTGTCCGTGTTTGTTGGTGGCACCGCGCAAAACCGTATGCGCCAGCTCGTTACCTGTAGTGTTGACCTCCCAACCCCTGTAAATAAAGGCGTGGGGATGTTGTGCCGCATAGACGGAATTCAACATGACAGAGAAATCTCCGCTGGTAGGATTTTTCATACCGGCGGGAATATCAAAGCCGCTGACGGTCAGACGGTGCTGCTGATCTTCCACGGAGCGCGCGCCTACAGCCACATAGGACAGAATGTCAGACAGATAGCCCCAGTTTTCGGGGTACAGCATTTCGTCCGCAGCGGACAGACCGGTTTCTGCAAAGGCGCGGATATGCATTTTGCGGATCGCGATAAGTCCAGCCAGAAAATCGGATTTCTGCTGCGGGTCGGGCTGGTGGATCATGCCTTTGTAACCTTCGCCGGTGGTGCGTGGTTTATTGGTATAGATCCTGGGGATCAGGATCAGCTTGTCACTTACTTTTTCGCTTACTCTGGCCAGACGACTGACATAATCGCAAACGGAGTCTTCGTTGTCAGCCGAGCAGGGGCCGATGATCAGGAGAAATTTATTGCTTTTTCCGGTGATCACATCCCTGATCTGGGCATCGCGTTCTTTTTTCTTCTCTACCAGTCCGGCAGGAAGCGGATATTCCTCGCGGATCTCTGCGGGAGTCGGCAGTTTCTTGATAAATTCAAATCCCATGTTGTGTACCTGTGCAGGGATACCTCTGTCCCTGCTCCTTTCTGTCGTGACCATTATAAACTAACTGATGAAAAGTTGCAAGATTTTATAGTTTATTGTAAAGTTTCTCTTTTTTTTACTTTCACACAAGGGGAGAATATGATATACTGTTACCGAAGTGTCGATTCGGGGAGCAGAGAATGATGGGTGAAAAAAAGAATTCTGTGTTGCTCGTGACATTGTTTATTACCCTTGCCTGCTGTGCCTTTCTGTTTTACCGGATGAACGAGTTGGAACGCAAGATCGACGGAATGTCCGAGCGGATAGCAGACACGGATAAGTATGCGCGGCTGCAGGAGCTTTTTGACAGGCTTGCGCAGACCGGTCAGATGGCGAAGAAAGAGGAGGCACCGGAACCGGATCCGGATATGGAGACCGGCGACGGGGCAGCGCATAAAGTGTATCTGACCTTTGACGATGGACCGAGCATCAATACGGATGAGATATTAGATATATTGGCGGAATATGATGTGAAGGCAACTTTTTTTGTCGTTGGCAAAGAGGACGAGCATTCGCAGGAAGCCATGCGCAGGATCGTGGACGAGGGACATACGCTGGGGATGCATTCCTACAGCCATAAGTATGTTGAGCTGTATGATTCCTGGGACAGTTTCAGAGAGGATTTTGAAAAACAGCAGAACTATCTGGAGGAGCTTACGGGAGTAAAGAGCAAGGTGTACCGCTTCCCCGGAGGAAGCTCCAACACGGTGAGCAATCAGGATATGCGTTTGTTTGCCTATTATCTGGATACGCAGGGTGTGGTCTTTTATGACTGGAATGTGGACTCGGGCGATGCGGCGAACCGGCATCTGGGTATCGACATGCTGGTGCAGAACAGCACAGAGACGATCCCGAGATACAAGACGTCGATCATTCTGATGCACGATGCGGCGGATAAACATGCCACCGTGGAGGCGTTGCCGCAGATCATAGAGACGATACAGGCAATGGAGGATACGGAGATATTGCCTATCACGGAGGATACAAATCCTGTGCAGCATCTGCATCGGTAGATCTGAGCAGGGTTTGATCATAAGATTGGATGAAGTAAACGGAGGAGAGAAAAAATGGGTTTTTTCTCGGATTTGAAAGAGGATCTTTCGCAGGCGGCAGGTGACAGCAATCCCAATCGTGTCATGACTCCTGAGGAGATCATGGCTGCTTTTGCGGCAGCGGCAGCGCAGGAAGAAGCGCAGGAACCGCAGACCATGGAGGATGCGGCTGCAGAAACGACAGATGCGGAGAGTGCGCCTGACACAGGTACAACGGATGACGGGATGCCGGATATTTCGTTGGAAGAAATGCTGAAGAATATTGATAACATTGCTTTTCCGGAGGAGGGGAGCGAAGGGACCCAGGCAGAGGAGGAGACTCCTGTTGATGCGACCATACCGGGGGATAAAGCGGAGGATGCCGCTCTGGAGGAGATGCTGGCAGCGGCGATCGCAGCGTTGCCGGAGCGCGAGGAGGATGCTGCTGAGGTCATGGAGACAGCGGATCTGATGGAATCGGAGGCTGTGGCAGATGCGGCTGAGCCGGGAGAACCGGTTGGAGCGAGTGCGGAGACAGAGATACCGGGAGCTCTGACCGCTGAAGAAAGCGTTGCAGCAGGAAAAGAAGGGGATGACAGCCTGCTTCGGGAGCCGGTGGCTGAGGAACAGCCGGTGATCGAGGGATCGGTCGAAGAGGAGATGCAAGCCGCAGAGAAGTTCAGACAGGAGCTGATCGCGGATATGGCGGCAGTGGACGAGCTGCAGGGTGAACCGGAAATGGCAGAGCCGGAAGAACAGTCGGATGCGGAAGAACAGTCGGATGTGGAAGAACTGTCGGATGTGGAAGAGCCTGAAGGGGAGAATGCTCAGGAAGTTGTACAGATTCCTGAGGAGATTCCGGCAGAAACGCAGCAAGATGTTTCGAAGACTGTGGATCAGCCGGCGCGGGAGGCAGCAGGAGCTGAAACGGCAGGAACTGAAACCGGGACAATTCCGGCAGGAATGTCTGTCATTGCAGCGGGAATGCAGATCTGCGGGAATCTGAATGCCGGCTCCCCGGTGAAGGTGGAAGGTCTGATCGAAGGAAATGTGAATGTTGACGGAAAACTAAGCGTGACCGGACAGATCCATGGTGACATCCATGCGGCCGAAATATATGCGGATGGAGCGAGAATAAACGGAGATGTGATGAGCGAGGGCGCGGTAAAGCTGGGAGCCAGTGCAGTGGTGAAAGGCAATATCACGGCAAAGAGCGCGGCTATTGCCGGTGCTGTGAAAGGAGATATCGATGTGCACGGACCGATCATTTTGGATTCAACGGCCATCGTAGTCGGCAATATCAAGTTTAAATCCATCCAGATCAACAACGGTGCAGTGATAGAGGGAATGTGTCTGCAATGCTATGCGGATGTCAGTCCCACAAGCTTTTTTGATGAAGACTAGAGCAGAAGATTAGACGGGAAACGGATAAAGGAGGTCTGACATGCGTAGAATTTTATTAAAACTTTCCGGAGAAGCCCTTGCGGGGGAGAAAAAGACCGGATTTGACGAGAAGACTGTCAGAAAGGTGGCTCTGCAGGTGAAGGAGCTTGTAGATGACGGTATCCAGGTGGGTATCGTTATCGGAGGAGGAAACTTCTGGCGGGGCAGATCCAGTGAAAACATTGACCGGACGAAGGCAGATCAGATCGGTATGTTGGCTACGATCATGAATTGCATCTATGTATCGGAGATCTTTCGCTCTGTGGGAATGATGACCAATATTCTGACCCCTTTTGAGTGCGGTTCTTTTACAAAGCTGTTCTCCAAGGACAGGGCGAATAAATATTTTGAAAAAAATATGGTGGTGTTTTTTGCCGGAGGAACAGGGCATCCTTATTTTTCCACGGATACCGGAGTGGTGCTGCGCGCCATTGAGGTGGATGCCGATGTGATCCTGCTGGCCAAATCGGTCGACGGCGTATATGACGCGGACCCGTCGAAGGATCCGAATGCGAAGAAGTATACCGAAGTGACGATCGATGAGGTCATTGCAAAGAATCTGCAGGTGGTGGACATGACGGCTTCTATTTTGGCCAGGGATAATAAGATGCCTATGTGGGTGTTCGGCCTGAATGAAGAGAACAGCATCATAAATACCGTAAAGGGTAATTTTAACGGAACAAAGGTGACAGTATAAAACTAAAAGTATAAAAGGAAAAGCCCGGAATAGAGAGGAGAAAAGAATATGGACGCAAGATTACAGCAGTATGATGACAAAATGAAAAAAGCGATGGATTTCCTTGAGCAGGACTATGCGGGAATACGTGCAGGACGTGCAAACCCGCATGTTTTGGATAAGCTTCGCGTGGATTATTACGGGACGCCCACACCGATCCAGCAGGTGGGAAATGTGACGGTTCCGGAGGCGCGTATCATTCAGATCGCACCCTGGGAGAAGAACATGATCAAAGCGATCGAGAAAGCGATCCAGACTTCTGATATCGGTATCAATCCGTCCAATGACGGAAGCGTGATCCGGCTGGTATTCCCAGAGCTTACCGAGGAGCGCAGAAAGGATCTGGCAAAGGAGGTCAAAAAGAAAGCAGAGGATGCAAAAGTTGCAGTCCGCAATATCCGCAGGGACGGCAACGATGCATTCAAGAAGCTGGCAAAGACCGAGATTTCCGAGGATGAGATCAAACAGCTTGAGGAAGAGCTGCAGAAGCTGACGGACAAGTATATCAAAGAGATCGATGTGGTGATGGAAGCAAAATCCAAGGAGATCATGACCGTTTAATGGTATTGACAGGCGGAGGGGGTAAGCTCGTCCGCCTTGTTATGTGCATGCGGACAGGGGAGTAAAAATGGACAAGAATCTGCAAATGCCAAAGCATGTGGCAATTATTTTGGATGGAAACGGACGCTGGGCGAAAGCAAAGGGGCTTCCTCGTAATTATGGTCATGTGGAGGGGGCAAAGACCGTCGAGAAGATCTGTGAAGAAGCATACAAGATGGGAATTCAGTATCTGACGGTCTATGCTTTTTCCACAGAGAACTGGAATCGTCCGCAGGACGAAGTGGATGCGCTGATGAAACTGCTGCGCAATTACATGAAGAATTGCCTGAAAACGGCTGAGAAAAACCGCATGTGTGTGCGTGTCATCGGAGATCTGACCGGTCTGGCGGAGGATCTGCAGGTGAAGATTGCCGAGCTGATGGAAGCAACCAGGAATAACGACGGGCTTCACTTTCAGATCGCGATCAACTATGGCGGTCGGGATGAGCTTGTGCGCGCGGTAAAAAAACTGGCCGGAAAGGTGCAGGCAGGAGAACTTGCGGCACAGGATATCACCGCAGACATGATCAATGAACAGATCGATACGGCCGGAATACCGGATCCCGATCTGCTGATCCGCACCTGTAATGAACAGCGTATCTCCAATTTTCTGTTATGGCAGCTGGCATATACGGAGTTTTACTTTACGCCTGTGCCCTGGCCTGATTTTACAAAAGAAGAATTGGTCAAAGCTGTGGAGGCATATAATCATAGAGACAGAAAGTACGGCGGCTTAAAGGAGGAGTAAATATGTTTTGGACCAGATTAGCCAGCGGGATCATTTTACTCATTATAGCTGTCGGTGCTATGTTCTGGGGGGGATGGCCGCTGTTGCTTATTCTTGGGCTGTGCGCATTGATCGCCTACAGAGAACTCACGAAAGCGTTGGGATGCAATATAGCGTCGGAAACCGACCGGACAGGTGCCTCCCCCAAAGCTTTTAATCTGCTGGAAACAGTGGGGCTGATGGGGACCGTGGCGTATTATGCCGCCGTATACTTTTCGGCGGATAAGGTGATGTTGTTGATGTGCATCGTGGCGGTATTTCTGGCAGAGATGTTTTGCTATGTCATGCTGTTCCCGAAATACCGGGCGGAGCAGGTGATGGCGGCGGTGTTTTCCTTTTTCTACGCACCGGTGTTGTTGTCATTTGTCTATCTGACGCGCATGACGGAACAGGGGCAGTATCTGGTATGGCTGATCCTGATCAGTTCATGGGGATGCGATACCTGTGCTTATGTGGTGGGAAAGCTGATCGGGAGGAAAAAGATCTTTCCGCTGCTCAGCCCTAAAAAATCACTGGAGGGCTGTATCGGCGGTGTAGCCGGAGCAGCGCTGATCGGCGGGATATACGGACATTTTGTGGTGGAGCCGGTCGTCACGGATAACAGAGTCGGGCTGACGGTAGCGTTCATCTGTGCGATCGGTGCGGTGATGAGCATGGTGGGAGATCTGGCAGCTTCTGCCATTAAGCGGAATCGCAATATCAAGGATTACGGAAACCTGATCCCGGGACATGGAGGGATCATGGATCGGTTTGACAGCATGACGGTGACGGCGCCGATGGTGTATTTTCTGGCGCTTTTGATGTTGGGATAAGATTTTGGCGGGGAACATTCGATGGGAAATATGAGGGAAACTGATAAGAAAAAAATTGCGATCCTGGGTTCTACCGGATCGATCGGGACACAGACGCTCGAGGTGGTCCGGGCGAACGGGGATCTGGAAGTTGTGGCGTTGGCGGCCGGCAGCAATGTAGAGCTGATGGAGAAACAGATCCGGGAGTTTGGACCGAAACTTGCGGGGATGTGGACAGAGGAAGCGGCAAAAGAGCTGAAAGCGCGGATCAGGGATCTGGAAGTAAAAGTGGTCTGGGGCATGGAAGGTCTGTTGGAGATCGCTGTATTTCCGGAGGCGGAGGTATTAGTTACTGCGATAGTGGGAATGATCGGTATCAGACCGACTATCGCCGCAATTGAGGCCGGAAAGGATATTGCGCTTGCCAATAAGGAGACACTGGTATGTGCCGGACATATCATCATGCCGCTTGCAGCCAGATGCGGCGTGTCCATTCTGCCGGTGGACAGTGAACACAGTGCGATCTTCCAATCGCTGAACGGAGAACCGAAGGAGCGGATCGAAAAGATATTGCTTACAGCGTCGGGCGGACCGTTCCGCGGCAGGACCAGAGCGGAACTGGCCGGGATGCGCGTGGAGGATGCCTTGAAGCATCCCAACTGGGCAATGGGGCAGAAGATCACGATAGACTCTTCCACTTTGGTCAACAAAGGGCTGGAAGTGATGGAAGCCAAATGGCTTTTTGATGTGGACCTGGATCAGATCCAGGTCGTGGTCCATCCGCAGAGTATTATTCATTCCGCTGTTCAATATGTGGACGGTGCGATCATCGCGCAGTTGGGGACACCGGATATGAAGCTTCCGATTCAGTATGCGCTCTATTATCCGGACAGACGTCCGATGGACGGAAAACGTGTGGACTTTTTTGAATTGGCCCGGATCACGTTTGAAAAGCCGGACATGGACACTTTTGTCGGCCTGCAGCTGGCGTATCGCGCAGCGCGGACGGGCGGCAGTATGCCCACTGTGTTCAACGCAGCCAATGAGAAGGCGGTGGGGCTGTTTTTGCACAGAGAGATCTCTTATCTGCAGATCACGGAGTACATTGAAGCCTGCATGGATGCGCATAAAACGATTGCGGATCCCACAGTGGAACAGATCCTGGAGGCAGAGCAGGAGGCTTACGAGAATATCTCGGGATTCAGGCAATAAAATACCCTGCAGCAATAAAATCAAGGCAAGAAGGATAGAAAAGAGGATATGGGAACACTTAGAACGATCATCTTGTTTTTTATTATTTTCGGTGTTGTGGTCATTTCGCATGAGATGGGACACTTCCTGTTGGCGAAAGCCGGAGGAATACATGTAGTGGAATTTGCGGTCGGCATGGGGCCGACCCTGCTTTCTTTTCAAAAAGGAGATACAAAATATTCCCTGAAACTGTTTCCCATTGGCGGAGCCTGTATGTTTGAAGGAGAAGACGGGCTGAATGCCGGGGAGGGTGAAGCGAGTCCGGGAGCCTTTCCCAATGCAAATGTATGGAAACGGATATCCACGGTGTTAGCCGGACCGTTGTTTAACTTTATTCTGGGCTTTTTCATTGCGCTGGCATTGGTGAGCCTGATCATGAGCGGTGAGGATGGCGGGATCCGGATCCCGGTGGCAACCCAGGTCGTGGAGAATGGTGCTGCGGCTGAAGCGGGAATGCAGGACGGCGATCATATCCTGTCGCTGAATGGTGAGAAAATCTATCTTTATCAGGAACTGGTGCTTTTCAACGCGGTCTATCATTATCAGGGCGGCGAGGTAAAGGTGGTATATGAGCGGGACGGGCAGCAGGCGACAGCTTATGTGACGCCCAGGTATGATGAGACATACGGGCGGTATATGTTCGGGTTCGTCAATCAGGACTTTGCGAGACCGAAAGGGCTGGACACCCTGAAATATGCCTGGTATCATGTGCGCTTTTATATGAAGTACACCTATAAGAGTCTCAAGCTTTTGCTTTCCGGGCGGGTGAGCCGCAAGGATGTGGCCGGACCTGTGGGAATTGCGAACATGGTAGGGGAAACTTATGAAGCGGCAAGGGCATACGGCTGGAAGGATGTCGTGGAGAGCATGCTGGATATCACGTTGCTGCTCACTGTGAACCTGGGGATCTTGAATCTGCTGCCGATCCCGGCGTTAGACGGCGGCAGGCTGGTGTTTCTGGTGATCGAGGTGGTGCGCGGCAAGCCGGTCCCGCCCGATAAAGAAGGTCTGGTACATTTTGTCGGACTTATGTTTTTTATGATATTGATGGTGTTTGTCTTCTTTAACGACATTGCGAATGTGTTGGGATTCTAGCGGATAAAACATAAAATAAAAATAAAATCATGAAACAGAATCTTGCAATGTCGCTTTAAATGTGTATAATAAAGTCAATGACCGGGCGCTTTCTCTGTGTCGGCAGAGAGGGCGCTCTTCTTTTGGATCGGGTATGGATGCTTTTTTCATTGATGAGTCTGTCAGATTTTCGCGGAGAAGGATAGAAAACAGCAGGGGCAAAAAAGGAGGAGTATTATGGTTTTTCATACCGGCGCGTATCGGAGCCGGTGCGCGGATTGGGGGATCGTGCTGCAGCAATTTGTGAGGAGAGACGGGGTACCTGTGCTGTTTGCCTGTCTTTGCGGAGAACAGGTGTCGGCTGACAGGGTCGCCGATTGGTTCTGTGAAGCTGCATTACCGCTATGCGAAAAAGGCAGTGCAGAGCGCTGTACGGACAAAGTGTTCCGGGCTTTCGGACACATGTGTGCAGAGAATAAGATATGTGAAAGCCCATGTGTGGTGTTTTTTGCCATGGATGAGGAATGCTTTTATGCTCTGCGGGGATGCGCGGAAATTTATCAGCTTCAGATCATGTTTGACCGGGTAAAGGGACGTGTGCTGCGTGGAAAAACAGATGTGGCCGGACTGTATGCGGGGATGGCTGGGGAAAGGGCATGCTGGGAGGCACAGACCGGGATCCTGCTGGGAAACAGCGCGCTTTTCGACTGGATGGCAGAGAGTGACCGGAGACCTGAGGAGTGCCTGCGGGCATCGGATCTGCGGACGGAGGAACAGGTGCAAAGACACTTGGCGGAGCTCTGCGGGGCGGCGGAAGAACAGGGCATGAGGAAAGTGGCTGCGGTGTTTGCCATGCCGAAAACAGATACCGGAAGAGGAGGGAAAAATGGGGGACAGGTATTGCGAAAAGGAAGAGATGCATTACGAAATGGCAGTGCAACATTACGAAATGGGTAAGGTGCTTGGGAAAGGACGGTTCGGGGAGGTGCGGCTGGTGACACACAGGGAATCCGGCGGGGTGTATGCGTGTAAGATCGCGGGTGATGCAAAAAACCGGCGAGTGTTGCGGCAGGAGGCCGAGATACAGCGGGAGATCACGACAGCTGTCCGGGAGAGTGGGGAGAGTACCCTGGTGTTTCCGCTGTTCCGGGAGTGGATCGATGCAGGGGACTGCTCATTTTTGATCATGGAATATGTGGAAGGGACGCCCCTGGCTGCGAGACTGCAGGGCGGAGAAGGTACAAAAGGCAGCGGGGAGAAGAAAGCGGCGAGGCGGGAAGTGCAGAACA
>CADBNO010000242.1 GCA_902796105.1 uncultured Lachnospiraceae bacterium
AGTCTGCAAGCAGCCTTTTTGTGTGATTTTATGCTGATGGCTGAACTGTTAACGTTTTAGGTTGTTTGCCTGCTGCAGCATTTCATCCGAAGTGGTGATCGCCTTGGAGTTCATTTCATAGGCACGCTGAGCCACGATCATGTTGACCATCTCGTCCACAACCTGCACATTGGAGCCCTCCAGATAACCCTGGATCACCTTGGACTTCTTCACCTGATTGTTGGTGGCTTCGTTGATCGCATTGCCGCTTGCTGCTGTCTGGGAATATAGACTCTCAGCCTGCTTGTCAAGTCCGTTGGGATTGTTGAACTGGAATACCCCGATCTGAATCCCGATAGGCTGCGGATTATTGCTCGCATCCGGGTAACATATCCTTCCGTCGGATGTCACCGTCAGACGATTCAGCGCATACCGCTGATCCAGAACAATGGGCTTCCCGGTGGAATCAAGCACCGGCAATCCCTCTGTGTTGGCCAGCATATTGCCGTTCGTCCCCAGGGTAAACATAAAATTACCGTTTCTGGTATAATAAGTATTATTGTCGATCCCCCGCACCGCGAAAAATCCGTCCCCGTCCAACGCAAACGCCGTATCACTCTCCGAAGCCAGAAAATTTCCGGTCTTAAACACCGAGGAGATCGAAGCGTTGCGCACGCCCAGACCCACCTGCGCGCTGCTGGGTTTCTGCTCGCCGTTGGCGGATGTGGTTCTGGTCTGAATGTTCTGATAAAGCAGACTCTTGAACTCATTGATCTCTGTTTTGTAACCGGTTGTATTGACATTGGCCAGATTGTTGGCCACCGTATCAATATTCGTCTGCTGGGCGATCATGCCTGTCGCCGCTGTCCATAAGCTTCTTACCATGCCCCGTACCTTCCCTTTCGTGTCTCAAAATCTCTGATCAAAATCCCTGCGGCAGACCATGACGTATCAAGCCTGCTGCGCAGCAAAACTGCGGGATATTTGACCCTCGCGGCATCCACCGTCTCCGGAAATTATGACAATCGTCCAAGCTGTGTCACCGCAATCTCCATAGAATCATCATATGTCTGGATCAGCTTCTGATTGGCCTCATACTGCCTGCTGATCGCGATAAGATTTACCATCTCCGAAACTGTCTGTACATTGGCCATCTCCAGATATCCGGACTCCATGGTCGCCGTACCGGCGATCTGTCTGGCTCCCTGCAGCGGTTTGAAATAAGTCTCTCCGTAACGCTCCAGATAGTTATAATCCTCAAAATCCGCAACCTGGATCTGCGCGATCTCCACACCTTCCTGACTGATCCGCCCGTCCTTGGTGATGTCGGACTCCTTCAGTGTATCGAGTTGGATCCGTCTGTTGTTCACATCCAGAACGTAATCCCCCTCCTCTGTCACCAGATAGCCGTCTTTGTTCAGGGTGAACTGTCCTGCGCGGGTAAACATATTGCTGGTCTCCCCGGATTTATTGGTAAACTCGATCACAAAAAAACCCTGACCGGCAAGTGCCAGATCATAAGTATTTCCCGTATCACGGAAAGATCCCTGCGAGTAATCCACATAGTTCTCACCGATCTTCACGCCGGGATTTCGGATCCCTTCGCCCTGCACATTGCCGAGCCCGATCGATGCATCCTTTAATTTTACCGTGAACACATCATCAAAAGACTGGCTCGTGGTTCCTTCTTTTTTGAAACCCACTGTCGTGACATTGGCAAAGTTGTTGGTCATGACATCCATTCTGTGCTGTTCGTTTACCATGCCGGACCACGCCGTGTATAACCCTCTTAACATAGACCTCTCCCCTGTTCCTTGTAACCCTTTACCCTGTATTCTGTTTCAGAAATCAATCTCCGTATCTGGAAAGCAGCTCCACATATTGTCCCGTTCCGATTGCAACCGCCGTCATCGGATCCTCTGCCGTCATCGTATTGATCCCGGTACGGGTAGAGATCAGATCCTCCAACCCTCTCAACAGGCTTCCTCCGCCGGTCAGCACAATACCTCTGTCCGCAATGTCGGCAGCCAGCTCAGGCGGTGTCTTCTCCAGCACACTGTGGATCATCTCCACGATCTGGGAAGTCGTCTCCTTGAGCGCCTCCTCCGTCTCCTCCGAAGAAACCTTCACGGTCTTCGGCAGACCGGTCACCAGATTTCTGCCTCTTACATCCATATAATCCACTTCCGGCCGCTTAAAAGCGGTACCGATCTTGATCTTGATATCCTCAGCGGTTCTCTCACCGATCAGCAGATTATGCTTCTTTCTCATATAACGCACAAGCGCTTCGTCAAAATCATCGCCCGCGATCTTGATGGATGCGCTGACTACGGTTCCCGCCAGAGAGATCACGGCAATATCAGAGGTTCCGCCGCCGATATCCACGATCATGTTTCCGCACGGCTTTACAATGTCGATCCCCGCGCCGATAGCTGCCGCGATCGGCTCCTCGATCAGCTTCACGTCTCTGGCACCTGCCTGATACGTAGCATCCTCAACTGCCTTCTTCTCCACCTCTGTCACACCGCTGGGCACACACACGGCCACGCGCGGCTTGCGGAACATCCGCTTACCCAGAGCCTTCTGAATAAAATATTTCATCATCTGCTCTGTGACTTTATAATCCGAGATCACGCCCTGACGCAGCGGTCTTACCGCCACAATATTTCCGGGCGTACGTCCCAGCATCAATCTCGCATCCTCTCCGATCGCTTTGATCTGATTTGTATCTCTATCGAACGCTACAACAGAGGGCTCCTTCAACACAACGCCCTTGCCCTTGATGTAGACAAGTATACTGGCTGTCCCCAAATCAATTCCGATATCTGTGCCTTGCATTTTCTATTTTCCCCTTTCCGGTGAAACTTTGCCATTTTCATTATCAACAAGTAATTATAACCGAAATTCTTTGAAATTGATAGGGGCGTTATAAAATTTTAATAATTTCGGAATTTTTCCTAAAAAAACGCAGGATAAACAAATGGATCCTTCCATTTCTTCTCCTGCGTCCGTGCACTTTTTTCTTCTCTTTTGTTTTTTCTTGTTCAATCTGACAAGTATATCGGCAGAAAAGA
>CADBNO010000243.1 GCA_902796105.1 uncultured Lachnospiraceae bacterium
AAAGAGGACGTTGCAGTACTGCAGCGCGTGATAGCTGTTCCAAACCCGCAGCACAAGGCTTTCCAAAAAGATCAGACCGTACTGGTGTGGATAAATGCGCAGATACGCATAGTTCATGCCGCTGTAATCGCCCTCGATGAATTGCTGGGCAAAATAGTATACCTGCAGCTGATCCCAGTGTCCAGGGATATGCGTTTTCGCTGTGTAGAGTCCGAGCAATGCGCCCACTGCGATCAGGTCAGCGATCATGAGGATGCGAACACGCTTTTTCTGCTGCGCGGCATCCCGGGTTCCCCACAGGCAGACCTTGCTCAAACAAAACAGGCCGACGATCATAACCACCGCGTAAAGCACTTGCCTGACCGGATCGATCCCCATCTGCTCTATGGCGTCCGTGGCGTGGACCCGGTAGGTGTGTCTCGCCGCTTCAACCACAAATGATGCGGCAATGACCAATACAATAAGCATCACCGTCTTCTCGCTCAACAGTTCCAACCAGCTTCTCTTTTGCTTCATTCCGCTTTTTCCTCCAAAGCCTCATACTCCAGCATCAGCTTTACCACTCTGCTGTAACTGACTTTCCCGTCAGCGACACCGTTTACCTTCAAAGTTGTGTCCACAAAGGTATCGGTGGCTTTTGATACGGTCTCGGTCCGAAACAGCGCCTTCGCTTCGATGCGATCCCATTCCTCTTTTGTGACAAATATGTCATCTTTATACACAATTTCCGGGATCTCCGCCAGTCCTTCCTGCTCCACAGCGCGTTCATAGGCTGCCGGCGCCTGCTGCCGCAGCTTTTCCAGATCCCGCTCCAGATACCCCAGAACACTCAGATACCCGCTATATTGAAAATACGGATCCTCCGACCGGATGCAGGCCAGATACCCGATAAAATTCGCCTCGTCCTCATAGATGAACCCCTTCAGATGCGCCAGCTCATGGCACATAGTGGACGGCAGGTTCATCACATACGCCACATCATTATAGTTTGCCTCCATGGAAAAAGGAAAATACCAGCCCAGCGTATATTGCTGGCACAAAAAGTCCGACGTCAGCATCGCCTTGGGTCTGGGGTAATAGCCCGCAAGCTGCGGATAGCGCTCCCCCAGCCGTCGCATCTCCTCCCGGGCCTTGTCCTGCATGTCCAGAGGCTCTCCGTTCTCCGACATACTTCCGGAATACACGATATAGCCTCTTTCGTCCCGCTCCATCTGCGCAGAAAGCGCGTGGCAGCGCTCCGCCACCTTATTGCGCAGGCGCAGAAAATCCTCGGGACTCTCCTCCACTCCGCCACCAAGATATTTTTCGGAAAAAGACGTGGTATGGTACAGGAGGAAGCAGTTTAACGTCATGATCAGCGCTACGATTAACAGTACCCACGCAAAGAATATCATAAATCTACGAAAAAAGACAGCGTATTTTCCGGAATGTCTGATCCGGGCGATCAACCGGAGCACGCAGCCAACCGGGACGAGGAAGACAAGCACAAGCCCGGCAAAGATAAGTATTTCCCCCACCGAGAAAGGGAATGCTCCTGAGAATCGCCCATAGGTATTGACCCATAAGGGAAAGACATATCTGACATAATTGTCACAAAAAACAGTGCTGTTCCAGGAAAGCCCGTTCAACAGCACTGTAAATAACAAGATTCCGATATAAAGTTTTCCGGAAAAACCGAACGAACCGTTACGCTCCGGCTTTGACACCTGCAAGACGGGAGTGCTCTGTCCCGCATTCTGTCCCTGATCGTTCTGCTTTTTGCCGCTCAACGTCTCTTTGGTCACTTTCTGTTCCTACCTTCACCCGGGGTTTTTTCCAGATATTGCTCTTATACAGGATAAACAATATCACGGATGAGATTCCGTTGCTGACTACCACGGAGTACCAGACACTGCGCACGCCCATGTGCAGGACGCTCTCACAGAACCACAGGGTCAGGAAACGGAATACCCACAATCTGGTGGCATCCACCGCCATAGTGACCTCCGTGTGACCGGTACCTTGAAACAGTCCCGTGGAAGCATTGTACACGCCATTCGTGAAACACCAGAAAGCCATGATGCTCAAAAAGTCCGCCGCCCATTCGATCACCTGCGGATCATCCGAGAAAATGCTGACGATGCTCGTGGAAATGAAATCTCTTGATAAAATCATACCACCCACGAATAAAAATACAACACAAATTTTCATGGAGAGCAGATAGCCTTCCTCCGCGCGCCTGAGCTGTTTTGCCCCCATGTTCTGGCCTACAATGGTCGCCACCGCGGAACCGACACCGTTTGAAGGCAGGGAGATCAGACCGTTTACTTTGTTGCCGATACCATAGGCTGCCATCGCCTGGCTGCCGTATGCATATACGTTTCTGCTCATAAGGAGAAAGCCCAGCTGCATGGTGCTTCCGCCGATCGCGGTGGGCAGACCGATCTGCAGGATCATTTTTAACTTTTCCCGGTCAAAACGCATATTGTGGATGTCCAGATGCACCGGATTGCTCCTGCGGCTCAATAGGAGGAAAGCAACCATCGCCGGTACCATCTTGGCTAACAGGGTCGCCAGCGCCGCGCCTGCCGTCCCCATATTCCATGCGATCATGAGCAGCGGATCCAGGATCATATTTAACAGGATACCACCCAGATTTAAGAACATCGGCCGCACCGTATCCCCCTGTGCCTGATGTACTGCCGAGAAAATGTTCACCATATAGAGAAACGGCATATCCCACACCACGATACGCAGATAGGTGCATGCATGTGTGTATGTCTCCCCGTCCGCCCCCAGCCAGCTGACGATACCGGAGGTTGCGGCAAACACCACCGCTGCGCAGGCAATGGCAAAACATCCCGCACAGGCAAAGATCTGGTTTGCCATGCTTTTTGCATTTTCATATTCTTTAGCGCCGATATACTGCGCGATCAGAACCGAACCCGCTACCGTAATGCCCGTACCAAAATTCAGAATGATATTCTGGACCGGCGTCACCAGATTGATAGCCGCCAGCTGTTCCGTGCCGATCTTGCCCAGCCAGTAGGTATCTGTCAGATTGTACATCGTCTGGAGAAAGCTGTTGATCACCACCGGAACTGCCAGCGTGAGGATCGCCTGCAGCATATTCCCGTTCAGTATCAGATCTCTGTTGACTTTTTTCGCTGTTCTCATACTCTTCGCCTCATTTCCTGTTGAAAACTGCCTGCCTGTTTGTTATGAGAGAATTTTACAACAAAAATACAGTGGTATCCGCTTGATTTTTGCTCAATCATCGGGATAACCACTGTTTTTTTGTTTTTTTCAAGAGAATCAGAAAATCCTCGGGAGGATCAGAAAATCTTTTTGCCGTCCACTTCCGCGAATTCTTTGTATTCCTTCCAGATATTGCAGAGCCAGGTATGTCCCTGATTCAGGATGATCTCATTTCCGTTCTCATCGTAGAGATGGTTTGCATCATAATCCGAATCGTGCTTCCAGGTGGCCTTGATCATCTTGCCGGCAGTGAACACATACGCCTCACCGGTCCCATGCACCTGAAAAGCGAGGTAATCGTGATCATCTCTGACTTCTCCGTGGCATACCTTGAAGACAACATTTGTCACTGCAACCTGCTTGCCTGTCAGCTCGTCAACCTGTGCCGCGCCATACTGGGAGCGGTAGTAGAGACCATCGTCCGGATTGTAGGTGAAGGTGGCATTGTTCTGGCCATAGCCGCCCTTATTGCTCTGGGAGCCGCCGGGGCAGATCTTGACGGCATCAGGATAATTGTCATAGGTGTAAACACAGTCATCCGCAAACTGGTACGCCGCCGGATCTCGGCCGATCTTGGAAAATCTTCCGGATTCCGTATAGGTCTTGCCGTAGCCTTTCGCCTCGACACCTGCCGTATAACCCTTTACTGCGCTGTCCGGAGCATCGCTGCCGTCGCCGGTACCCGCCGGGCTGATCCACATATAGGCCGTAAATTCTGTGGCAAATCCACCGCTCTTACGGTCTTTTCTTCTGGCGAACGCCGCCTCGTAAGGATCGCTGATACCCGTCAACGCCTGTGAAATGTTATCCACACGCTTGGAATTGATCAGATCCTGCACATAAGGTACTGCCAGTCCCCAGTTGCAATAGATGGCATCTAACGCCATAGCTTCATAAATATAATAGTCACGGCTGCTGCGGATCGGTCCGATGTATTTCAGGTCATCATAATCTTCAACCACGCACATCAGACGGGTGATCCTGCCTTCCACCGGTGCTTCGTACACAATAGCCGCCCGGGATATGCCGTACTGGGGCATCGCCGGCGGATTGTTGGGCACCATGATCGCGAGAGGACGTCTGTTGACCACGCTCTCGGGCAGCCATTCCCCGGTGAGGTAGCTCTGCTTCTGTCCGTTTACCACGCTGCGGCTCTTGATCGCCGCAGGTGTTTTGACAGGCTGCTGAGCTGTATTCTGTTCGGTGGTCTGCTGCTGGGCGGAAGAAGGCACTATCGCAACTGATGATTCCTCAATCTCCTGAATGATGGGACTGGATGCGGAATTGGAGCATCCGGCTGTCGCCACGCAGAGCGCAGCAAGCAAGATAGCAATGATTTTCTTTTTCATGAATAAATCCTTTCGTATATAAATTTCAATTTTTTCGAATTTTATGTATACCTTTTCTCTATCATTTTATCGTGGATCCTGTGATTTGTCCAATAAAATATCGGAGCCTTTACTGCCTTTTCCAGGTAACCGGGGCAAAAAGTACCAGCATCGGCATCAATTCCAGACGTCCGATCAGCATATCCAGCATCAGGACGATCTTTGATACATCGGAAAACAGACCGAAATTCGCTGCCGGACCTACCTTGGCCAGACCAGGACCGATATTGTTGAGGGTTGCCACGATCGCCGTGAAATTCGTGGTAAAGTCAAAATTATCCAGACTCACCACCAGAAGGGACATCATGTAGATCAACACATAGCTGGAGATAAAGACATGTACGGAGCGCACCGTATCTTTATCCACCACATGTCCGTCCAGCTTCACTGTCCGTACCCCTCTCGGATGCTTCACCGTGAAAAGCTCCCGCACCACGCTCTTGATCAGGATCACCACCCGGGACACTTTGATACCGCCGCCGGTACTGCCCGCGCAGGCGCCGATGAACATGATCGTCACTAAGATCGTGGTGGAAAATGCCGGCCACAGGTCAAAGTCCGCCGTGGAATAGCCGGTTGTTGTAATCACGGATCCCACCTGGAAAAACGCGTGTCTGAGGGCCTCTGCCGGATCCGGGAAAATATGCCGGATGTTCCACGCGATAGCCAGCCCGCTGCACAAAATGATACCCAAGTATACCTTGACCTCTTCCGTAAACGCTGTTTTCAGCTTTCCGCGCAGCATCAGATAATAGGCGTTGAAATTCACGCCAAACAGGATCATAAACACCGTTATGATCACCTGCAAATGCGGTGCATAGCTTGCAAT